>NZ_JBQENT010000010.1:0-124929 GCF_052044855.1 Metabacillus sp. 22489 | reverse complement strand
GTATTGAACAAAAATATCACCATCCCAATTTTGTTATCTATATTATACCATATTAACGCGGTGAAAAGTTAAAGTAATTAGATAAAATAATAGGCTGCCGAGGTTTCTCGACAGCCTGACCACCCGTTATCACGGGTGGTTTTTATTATTCAGTTTTGCCATGATAGCTGTTTAGGATTTGCGAATAAAATATATATTCGTGTCGAGGATAAAAAGTATAACGTAGTACAGAAGAACTAGAAAAGACCATAACAACACAGGCGTATGGAAATCAGGCGAGCATAGTGCTTTAACTAGAAATGTAATTATTTAGCATGAACTCATGTGTAAAGGGAATTCGGTTGGTGGTTATATAAGTTAATAACATGATATCAATGAACATATTTGACTTAATGGCATATTTATCCATTATTTTAGTTAAAATATACTAATTTCTGCAACTTTCGTCATATTTATATTAAATCTATGTTAATATGAAATTATTCGCTACTTTTATCCTAAGATATTTCTAAATTTCAACATTTTTTTGCCTGTTAGGAAATTGGTTCTATGGATATTTTCGTTTTATAAGAATAATAGGTTAATAGGAGGACGATATGAAAAAGGCATTTTTACCTAGTGTTTGCTTTGCTGTTTTATCTACAGTTGCGTATGAAGAAACAGTACTCGCTGCTCAACATGAGACTTTAGTTAGTGAGAACTCTCAAAATACGTCAATTAAATATGTAGACATTGATGAAGGATTTCTAAATTTGCGAGAAAGTGCAACGACAACAGCTAAAGTCATTGCTACTCTAATTAAAGATACGGAAGTCGTCGTTTATTCTGAAGCAAATGGATGGTCGAAAGTAAAAGTTAATGGGAAAGTTGGTTTTGTAAGTTCACAATATTTATCTCCTACTAAGGCAAATGGAACTGAAGAATCCGTTAAGACGAATAATCCAGTAATAAAATATGTAAAGATAAACAGTGGCACACTAAACCTTCGTGCGAATACGTCAACTAGTTCACAAGTTATTACGACATTAAAAAATGGAACGGCAGTAACGGTCCTATCTGAAGCAAATGGATGGTCAAAGGTAAAGGTAGCAGGTAAAGAAGGGTATGTCAGCTCAAAATACATAGTATCAAATGAAAGCAATAATAGTACAAACACAAAAGTAAGTACAAGCACTAACACATCATCGAATACCGAAACAAAATATGTGAATGTAAGCAGCGGTTCTTTGAATTTACGCGCGAGCAATTCAACAAGCTCGAGTGTACTAGCTACCTTAAAAAAAGGAACAGCCGTAACGGTAATTTCCGAAGCAAATGGATGGTCAAAGGTAAAGGTAGCAGGGAAAGAGGGCTATGTAAGTACGAAATACCTTTCATCGAATAAAGAACAAAATGGCGACACAACCAATACGAATACAAACCCAAATACAGTAAAGAATGAAACAAAGTATGTCAATGTAAGCAGTGGATCATTAAACTTACGTGCAAGTAATTCAACAAGCTCGAGTGTACTAGCTACCTTAAAAAAAGGAACAGCCGTAACGGTCATTTCCGAAGCAAATGGATGGTCAAAGGTAAAGGTAGCGGGGAAAGAGGGCTATGTAAGTACGAAATACCTTTCATCGAATAAAGAACAAAATGGCGACACAACCAATACGAATACAAACCCAAATACAGCAAAGAATGAAACAAAGTATGTCAATGTAAGCAGTGGATCATTGAACTTACGTGCAAGTAATTCAACAAGCTCGAGTGTACTAGCATCGTTAAAAAAGGGAACAGCCGTAACGGTCATTTCCGAAGCAAATGGATGGTCAAAGGTAAAAGTAGCAGGGAAAGAAGGCTATGTAAGTACGAAATACCTTTCATCGAATAAAGAACAAAATGGCAACACAACCAATCCAGATACAAATACACAAACAACAACGAAATATGTCAATGTAAGCAGTGGATCATTGAACTTACGTGCAAGTAATTCAACAAGTTCGAGTGTACTAGCATCGTTGAAAAATGGAACAGCTGTAACGGTAATTTCTGAAGCAAATGGATGGTCAAAGGTAAAGGTAGCAGGAAAAGAGGGCTACGTCAGTACAAAATATTTAAAATCGAAAGAAACAGACACTAGTAACTCAGGTAACTCATCTAATTCACCAGTCGCGACTACACAATATGTAAATGTGAGTAGTGGATCGCTAAATATGAGAAAAGGCCCATCAACAACCTCTTCCATTATTTTTAAACTCGCAAAGGGGAAGGAAGTAAAGGTCTATTCGATAACGAATGGCTGGGCAAAGATTGAGGCGTTTGGTCAAATCGGATATGTAAGTAGTCAATACCTTTCAGCATCAAAGCCAGGTACTGGGGATAATGGAGATTCATCATCGACAACAACAAAATATGTTGAAGTGAGTGAAAACTCTGCTTTAAATGTTAGACAATCACCTTCAACTAATGCGAAGGTAATTACAAAATTAACTAATGGAACGAAGGTAGTTGTATATTCGGAGTCAAACGGCTGGGCAAAAATAAAGGTAAATAATATAGAGGGGTATGTTAGTTCACAATTTCTTAGAACAACAGCACCAATTTCTAAGCCAGATACTCCAAAAGAAGAAGAAAAAACGGAAGTCATGTATGTAAATGTTTCTTTAGGTTCAAGTTTAAATATGCGCACTAGTGCTTCAACATCATCCTCGATTATTGTGAAGCTTCCGAGAGGACTAGAGGTAACTGTACATTCGATTCAGAATGGCTGGGCGAAAATTGAAGCATATGGAAAAGTGGGATATGTAAGTGCTGATTATATTTCAAAAACAAAACCAACTTCCAGCATAGATACAGAAGTCCCGAATGACAACAATGGAGGATCACAACCCGAGACTCCAGCCGAAAATGAAGGGATCATTAAATATGTCGATGTAATGGTCGGTTCGACGTTAAATATGCGTTCAAGTGCATCGACATCAGCATCGATTATAGCAAAACTGCCAAGAGGTACAATTGTAACGGTTTATTCTGAGGAAAATAATTGGGCGAAGGTATCAGCGAATGGAAAAACAGGGTATGTAAGTTCTGAATATCTCACTTCAAAGGAACCATATAATCCAGGTACACCTAATGGGGATGCTGAAAAAATAACAGAATCATATGATATTACTTTGGAAGATATGACGAATATTCAAATGAAGGCAAATCCACAGACTGATAAAAAGTATAATACATACATAAGAGAAGATGCCTTAACTTTAACTAGTTCGACATCAGGTACAGTAAAAGGGAGCGGTTGGAATGTACGTGGTGGCGCAGGAACGAATCATTGGGTAGTTGGAACAGTAAATAAGGGTGAAAATTTGCAAATCATCTCGAAAGTACTAGGTTCAGATGGTTATTATTGGTATCAAGTTAACTATAATAAGTCTTGGGTAAATGCTAGCCCTGAAGATGTAAGTTATTTCCTTAACCCTTCTAATTTCCTAAATACAACTGTCGATTCACTACAATTCCTTAAACTATCTGTAACTGCTAATTTAGATGCTAATGAAGTGAATAATAAAATTCTAGCGGGGAAAGGCATTCTTGCAGGGAAAGCAGATGCGTTTATCTCTGCTGCGGAAAAATATAATGTAAATGAGCTTTATTTAATTTCTCATGCACTACTTGAAACAGGAAATGGAACTTCTGAGCTGGCTACAGGAGTTATGGTTAACGGAAAGACTGTTTATAATATGTATGGAATTGGTGCATATGATGGAACAGCATTATCAAGTGGTGCTCAATATGCTTATAATGCAGGTTGGTTTACTCCGGAAGCAGCCATTATCGGTGGAGCGAAGTTTATTGCGCAAGGCTATATAAGTGCTGGACAGGATACTTTGTATAAAATGAGATGGAATCCTGCTGCAGCTGTGAAAAATGGCTATGCCACTCATCAGTATGCAACAGATATTGGCTGGGCAGCAAAACAGGTTTCGCAAATTTATAATTTATATAGTTTATTAGACTCATATAAATTAGTATTAGAAATACCGCAGTATAAATCAAAAAAATAAAAGAAATCCTTTTTGAGGATAAATGAAAAAGCAGCAACATGAATGAAGTGTTGCTGCTTCTTCTTCGAGAAAATCAATTGATTATCCCTTTCGTAAACGGAAAACTAAGTCTTCATCAGGAGTAACAAAAATTGTTTGCTGATTTTCGTAAATGACATATCCAGGCTTTGCACCATTTGGCTTTTTTACATGTCTGATAGCGGTATAATCAACAGGTACGGAGCTTGAGTTTCTTGCTTTACTAAAATATGCAGCGATATTTGCCGCTTCTAAAATAGTTTCATTAGAAGGACTTTTACTGCGGATAACAACATGTGAGCCTGGAATATCTTTCGTATGGAACCATAAATCATCCCTTGCTGCAAGCTTGTTTGTTAAATATTCATTTTGTTTATTGTTTTTGCCAACTAAAATTTCAGTACCATCACTTGCAACATATTGTTCGATAATCGGTTTTATGTTTTTTTTCTTTTTCGTGCCTCGCGATTGACGTGGCTTTAAATAGCCGCCCTCAATTAGCTCTTCTCTAATTTCTTCAATATCTCTTGGTGATGCTGATTCAAGTTGTTGAATAATCCGTTCAAAATAGTCAATTTCATCATTGGCGATTGAAATTTGCTCCTGGACGACTTCAACAGAATTTTTTGCTTTTTGGTATTTAGAGAAATATTTTTGCGCGTTTTCGGATGGAGATTTTTGAACATCTAACGGAATGATAACAGTGCTTCCCGACTCATCATAATAATTGATAACCTCAGCTGTTTTATCACCCTTCTTAATCGAATAGAGATTTGCAGTTAATAATTCTCCGAAAAGCTGATATTGATTTGCCTTTTCAGCTTGGTCAAGAGTAGCTTCTAGTTTTTTGATTTTCTTTTCATTTTTTTTCTTTTCATTAATAATAAACCGTTCTAAATCATTCCCTTGTTGTTTAACACGGTCACGCTCCGCTTTACCATAATAGTAACGATCTAACAATTCAGAAATCGTTGTGAACGTTTTTGTTTCAGATGTTTCGATGTGAGTTAACCTCATCATATAAAATAGCTCTTTTTTATCATGATAATAAATGCTTGGGAGGATATTCTCCTCTTTTAGCTCAGCAATCATCGCTAAAAAGGTGCTTGGAAGTGTTTTTCGGTTCACTAAGCCTGAACGATAAAGAGCCTCTTTCGCAAATAAAGGTGAAATTCCCGCAAACTGTTCCACAAGCTGCTTATCCAATTTACCAGAGTTAAAATCGAGCTTTTTTAATACAGTTTCTTCATCTGCTTCAAACGGATTTACCTTTCCTTGGCTTGGCGGTAAAACGTATTGGTGGCCGGGAAGAACAGTTCGATGTCTGTTAACAGCTGGAGATAAATGTTTGATACTATCCAATATCATGTCCTTTTCCTTGTCAACGAGAATAATATTACTATGTCTCCCCATAATTTCAATCATTAGCCGTTTTTCCGTAATATCACCTAACTCATTTCTGCTTTTTATGTCAAAAATAATGATTCTTTCCATGTCAAGTTGTTCAATATTTTCAATGATTCCACCCTCTAAATGTTTTCTAAGTAGCATGCAAAACATTGGAGGCTCACTTGGGTTATCATAGGCTTCATTTGTTAAATGAATTCTTGCATAGCTTGGGTGTGCCGAAAGAAATAAACGATGGTTTTTTCCACCTGATCTTATTTGAAAAATAAGATCATATTTATAGGGTTGATGTATTTTTGTCACTTTCCCATTTAAAAGTGAATTTTTTAATTCCTTTGTAATTGCATATGTAAACAAACCATCAAATGACATTTCTTACAGTCTCCTTTAAATAAATACCGTTAAATGTATTCAAACTTTTCTATTTGATTATAGCATGTTTTAGGACGAGTCTGAATAAGTTGTCTTATAGACAAGCAAGAAGGAGTGGAATGTTCTTCATATCTTCTGTTGTAAGTATCATTCTGTTTAAGGGGTGTGTAGGGAATAAATGAAATGGCATGAAATGAGAGCAGATGAAGTTACAAATGCAATTAATACTGATGTCGAATCGGGGTTAACGTCAAAGGAAGTGAAGCAGCGTGAGCAAAAATTTGGTCTTAATGAATTAAAAGAAGCTGAAAGACCGTCTGCAATATTATTATTTTTAAATCAATTTAAAGATTTTATGGTGCTCGTATTATTAGCAGCAACATTAATCTCAGGATTACTAGGAGAATACATTGATGCAATTGCAATTATTGCGATCGTCTTTGTAAATGGAATCCTTGGTTTTTTTCAGGAAAGAAAAGCTGAGAAATCTTTAGAGGCACTAAAAGAGCTTTCAGCACCTCAAGTAGTTGCACTACGAAATGGAGAATGGGTCAGAGTATTGTCAAAAGAATTAGTACCAGGAGATGTTGTTAAATTTACAAGTGGAGATCGCATTGGTGCTGATATGCGCCTGATTGAATCTAAGAGCTTAGAGGTTGAAGAATCTGCTTTGACTGGTGAATCTCTCCCAGTACAAAAGTCAATTCAACCGATTGTTGGTAAAGATGTTGGGATTGGCGATTTAACGAATATGGTATTCATGGGGACATTGGTTACTCGGGGCTCCGGAATCGGGGTTGTTGTTGGTACAGGCATGAATACAGCGATGGGGCAAATTGCCGATTTATTACAAAATGCAGAAACAATGGAAACACCACTGCAAAGACGGCTAGAACAGCTAGGGAAAATATTAATAGTAGTGGCATTATTATTGACGGTTCTTGTTGTTGGAATCGGTGTATTACAAGGTCATGACATCTATAATATGTTCTTAGCAGGTGTATCATTAGCAGTTGCAGCAATACCTGAAGGGCTACCGGCCATTGTAACGGTTGCACTATCACTAGGTGTACAGCGGATGATTAAACAAAATTCCATCGTTCGGAAGTTACCGGCTGTTGAAACATTAGGCTGTGCTTCAGTCATTTGTTCGGATAAAACAGGTACTATGACACAAAATAAAATGACTGTCACGCAAATTTGGTCAAGTGACAAAGTCTGGAATGTGAGCGGTACTGGCTACCATCCACATGGAGAATTCATGTATCGTGATAAGGAAATCGATGTTGCCAAAACGAAAACATTACAGCAAATTTTAACATTTGGTGCATTATGTAATAGTGCTGCCATTATGGAAAAAGACAACGATTATATTTTAGATGGTGATCCGACTGAAGGGGCATTATTAGTTGCTGCAATGAAGGCGGGTTTAAAAAAGGAAAATCTATATAGAAGCTTTGAAGTTGTCGAAGAGTTTCCATTCGATTCTGTCAGAAAAATGATGAGTGTTATCGTTAAAGATAAAAACGGTAAACGTTTTGTCGTAACAAAAGGTGCACCAGATGTTTTATTAGGTATATCGAAAAGTATTTTATGGAATGAAAGACAAGAGGGATTGACACGTGAGTACGAAGAGAAAGTAAAGGGAGCAATCGAATCTCTTGCTTCCCAGGCTTTGCGAACCATAGCGATCGCCTTTAAGCCGCTTTCCTCTACTGAGCGAATTGAAACGAGCTATGAAGCTGAGAAGGATTTAGTTTTCATAGGCTTACAAGGAATGATTGACCCTCCACGCCCAGAAGTAAAACAGGCTGTCAAGGAATGCCGTGATGCAGGAATAAAAACGGTTATGATAACTGGAGACCATGTTATAACCGCAAAGGCAATTGCGAAACAGCTAAATATTTTACCGACGAATGGGAAGGTTTTAGAGGGAAGAGAGCTATCCTCACTTTCCGTTGAGGAGCTAGAGGAAATTGTTGATGATGTGTATGTTTTTGCAAGAGTTTCACCAGAACATAAGCTAAAAATCGTTAAAGCATTACAAAATAAAGGACATATTGTGGCAATGACAGGTGATGGAGTAAATGATGCTCCTGCAATTAAGGCAGCTGATATTGGAATATCGATGGGGATAACTGGTACAGATGTTGCGAAAGAGGCCTCATCGCTTGTATTAGTTGACGATAATTTTGCTACTATTAAATCAGCTATTAAAGAAGGTAGAAATATCTATGAAAATATTAGAAAGTTTATCCGTTATTTACTTGCATCAAATGTAGGGGAAATCCTTGTAATGTTATTTGCGATGATTCTAGGCCTTCCACTACCACTCGTTCCGATTCAAATTTTATGGGTGAATCTCGTAACAGATGGACTGCCAGCAATGGCCTTAGGCTTAGACCAGCCAGAGGGAGATTTGATGAAGAGAAAACCGCGACATCCTAAAGAAGGTGTTTTTTCGAGAGGGCTCGGCTGGAAGGTTGTCTCTAGGGGGTTTTTAATAGGGATTGTGACATTAGCTGCATTTATGATCGTGTATTATCGCAATCCAAACGAGCTCGCATATGCTCAAACTGTTGCCTTTGCTACACTCGTTATGGCACAGCTTATCCATGTATTTGATTGTCGAAGCGAAAAATCTATCTTTGAGAGAAATCCGTTTGAAAATATGTATCTAATTGGTGCAGTCGTTTCTTCCATTTTGTTAATGCTCGTCGTCATTTATTATCCACCGTTACAGCCGATATTCCATACGATCCCAATTTTATTAAGAGATTGGCTATTAATTTTAGGAATGTCTGCGATCCCAACTTTTTTATTAGCGGGGTCACTTTTAACAAGAAAAACAGCATAATCTATGATATAATCCAAAAGGGGTGACCCAAAAGTCATCCCTTTTGGATTTTTTTGAACTATACTAGAATGATTTAACAGATTTTTGCGAATTTCACTGTCAAGAAAATACTATTTAATATAGCGATTCGAAAGCTCTTCTCAAACATAATTTTAGCTATTATATATAAATAAATCTTATTTTTATGATGATAATTTTGATTTCATCATTGTGATCGTTTAATGTAGTATTATTATATCAATAGATTGATAATCGTATTAGTGAGGGAAGTGTTGTAATCCGTTATGGTAGTTAGTATGACAGGCTATGGTCGTGCAACCGGTCAAGTTGACTCGATTTCAATGACGGTTGAAATGAAATCTGTGAATCACAGGTTTCTTGATATCGCACTAAAGATGCCGAAACAGCTTATCGTTTATGAAGATAAAATGAAGAAACTGATCAACCGCTTCATTCGAAGAGGAAGAGTAGAGGTTTATATCAATTTTGAAGGTGATACTTTTTTAGATAAATCCATTCAAGTTGACTGGGATCTCGTTTCTGAATATATTGATTCTTTGAACATGATGAAAAAACGTTATTCGCTACATGATGATGTAAAGCTTGAACATATTTTATCTTTAAAAGAAAGCATCGAAATAATTGAAAAACCTGTAATAAATCATTCAATTGAATCGGAGCTATTGCAAATTCTTGAAGAAGCAACAAGACAGCTAGCGGATATGCGAAAAGCGGAAGGTAATCAGCTCAAACTAGACTTGTTGAATCGACTTGAGCTAATGAAGAAGCTAACCATTGAATTAGAGGAATTGGCACCTAATGTTATTGAACAGTACCGTGAGCGAATAGAAAAGCGAATTTCGGAATTTATGCAAGGCAAAGTTGATGAACAGCGTATTTTAACCGAAGTAGCAATATTTGCTGAAAAAGCAGATATTAGTGAAGAAATAACAAGAATACATAGCCACATCCAACAATTTGCTGATACAATTCAAATAGATGAACCGATTGGGAGAAAGCTTGATTTTCTAGTACAAGAGCTAAACCGAGAAGTTAATACGATAGGATCTAAAGCAAATGATCAGTTGATAGCAAAAAATGTTGTCGAATTAAAAAGTATCATTGAAAAAGTAAAGGAACAAGTCCAAAATATTGAGTAAGCCTGAAAATTTGATTACAAACTGGCTTATCGGGCAAAAATAGTTTTGTCCTTCATTAGGGGGAGCATACATATGAGCATAAAATTAATTAATATCGGTTTTGGCAATATTGTTTCAGCCAACCGAATTATTTCAATTGTTAGCCCTGAATCAGCTCCAATAAAGAGAATTATTCAGGATGCAAGAGATAGAGGGATGTTAATTGATGCAACGTATGGCAGAAGAACGAGAGCAGTTGTTATAATGGATAGTGATCATATTATCCTTTCAGCTGTACAACCTGAAACAGTTGCACAAAGACTTTCAAATAAAGATGAGCTTTCAGATGAAGGGTAGGGTTTAAGCATTGATGAAAGAAAGAGGTTTACTTATCGTCTTATCAGGACCTTCAGGAGTTGGAAAAGGTACGGTAAGAAAGGAATTGTTCTCCCAAGAAGATACAAAATTTGAATATTCGATTTCCATGACTACGAGAAAACCTCGTGAAGGGGAAGTTGATGGTGTCGATTATTTCTTTAAAACAAGGGAAGAATTCGAAAAATTAATATCAGAAAACAAGCTCCTTGAATGGGCTGAATATGTTGGGAATTACTATGGAACACCAGTAGATTATGTTGAGAAAACACTAAGTGAAGGTAAAGATGTATTTCTTGAAATTGAAGTACAAGGTGCATTACAAGTTCGAAATGCCTTTCCGGAGGGGCTGTTTATTTTCTTAAGTCCTCCAAGCTTAAATGAGCTGAAAAATCGCATCGTAACAAGAGGAACTGAGTCCGAAGAGCTGATTAATAATCGCATGAAAGTGGCGAAGGAAGAAATTGTTATGATGGATGCATATGATTATGTTGTTGAAAATGATGATGTTTTGTTAGCATGTGAAAGAATAAAGGCCATTGTTACGGCAGAGCATTGTCGACGTGAGCGCGTCGCACCACGCTATAAAAAAATTTTGGAGGTTGAATAAATGTTATACCCATCAATTGATGTTTTAATGAATAAATTGGATTCAAAATATACACTTGTAACTGTTGCTGCAAAGCGTGCACGAGAAATGCAGGAGTTAAGTGACCAACAAATTGCTAAGCCAGTATCTCATAAATATGTTGGGAAAGCTTTAGAGGAAATTAACGCAGGCCTGTTAAATTACCAAAGAAATGAAAAATAATATGCGGTGAAGGCTGTCTTTTAAAGGGGCTAACTCTTTTAGAGGCAGCCCCTTTTTTTCTTTGGCTGTTTTCGGAAATTTGTTGCTTTTTAATTTCCTTGTAGAGTGCTCACTATCATAGGGAGATGGTGAGAAAACAGATCCTCTGTATCCAATAGGAGTTTCATCTACACTACAGGCAACTTTAGAACATGGTACTTTCTTTTTACTATTTCTTGGTCAATCCTTAAGCAAAATAGACAATATAGGAATGGGAAGAATGATATACTAATCAATATTAAAATGTACACGATAGGAGTTTTATGAAACCATTAATGGGATAAATAACAACGATAAATGGGGGGAATTGAATGGTTACAGGAAAAAAAATCTTATTATGTGTTAGCGGAGGAATAGCGGTCTATAAAGCTGTAGCCTTAACGAGTAAATTAGTACAAGCTGGTGCTGAGGTAAGGGTAATCATGACCAAATCTGCTATGGAATTTGTCACACCATTAACCTTTCAAACTCTTTCTAGAAATGAGGTTTATTTTGATACCTTTGATGAAAAAAATCCTCAAGTAATCGCTCATATTGATTTAGCTGATTGGGCAGATTTAGTTCTTGTTGCTCCTGCTACTGCTAATACGATCGGAAAATTGGCTAATGGGATTGCTGATAATATGCTGACAACTACACTAATGGCAACAAAGGCAACAGTTTGGATTGCCCCTGCCATGAATGTACATATGTATGAGCATCCAGCAGTACAAGAGAATATTCAAACGCTATATCAATTTGGCTATCGGTTTATTGAACCGAGCGAAGGCTTTCTTGCATGTGGTTATGTTGGCAAAGGAAGACTTGAGGAGCCGGAGAAAATCGTTGAATTACTTGTGAACCATTTCGAAAAAATCGAATCTGGAAGTCCTTTTCACAATGTGAAAATGATTGTAACTGCAGGACCAACGAGAGAAAAAATTGACCCGGTTCGATTCTTTTCAAATCATTCAACAGGGAAAATGGGGTATGCCATTGCAGAAGAAGCAGCGAAATTAGGGGCAAATGTCACGTTGATCACAGGACCTACTGCGATAGCACCTCCAGAAACCGTTACAACTGTTCGCATTGAAACTGCTCAGGAAATGTATGATGAAGTACTGAAAAGGTATAATGACGCGGATGTCGTGATAAAATCAGCAGCTGTTGCTGATTACAGACCTGCAAAGGAATATTCGCAAAAAATGAAAAAACAGTCTACTAAGTTAGTCATCGAAATGGAACGCACAAATGATATTTTAAAAGAATTAGGCAGACAAAAAACTCATCAATTACTAGTTGGCTTTGCAGCTGAAACGAATAATCTTGAAGAATATGCAAAGAAAAAAATTGAAACGAAAAACTTAGATTTAATCGTAGCAAACAATATCCTATCAAAAGGAGCCGGTTTTGGAACTGATACAAACATTGTGACAATGATTGATCGGGAATTAAATAAAACAGAGCTGCCTTTAATGTCGAAAACACAGGTTGCAAAAAAATTGTTAGATAAAGTGCATTTGCTTTTAAGGGAGCGCGGATAAAAATGAAATATGCGAGTGTTATCGTAGATGTCCCTGCTATGCAAACTGATCGTGCGTTTGATTATAAAGTTCCTGAAGAATGGCAGAAGCTTGTCAAGCCTGGTATGAGAGTCATCGTGCCATTTGGGCCGCGAAAGGTTCAAGGGTTTATTATTCAATTGAAGGATCATTCAGATTATAAGAGGTTAAAATCGATCACAGAATTGGTCGATTTAACACCTTGTTTAACAAATGAACTTTTACAACTAGGACAATGGTTAACCGAAACGACACTCTGCTTTAAGATTTCTGCTTTTCAAGCAATGTTACCTGCAGCAATGAAGGCGAAATATGAAAAAGTACTAGGATTATTGACAAATGATGTTGGAGTCCTCCCTGAATCGATTAGACCCTTTTTTGAGAAGAGGCATCACGTTGATTTAAAAGAAATACAAGATGTTGTGCCTCTAAGTGAAATTCAAAAGGAAATGAATAAAGGCCATTTGGAAATGATTTATCAAGTCAAACAGAAAACAAATAGGAAAACGATAAAAGTTATTAAATGTGGTGAATCCTTTTCTAAATTGACTAAAATGTTAGCTGAAATTCCTGCAAATGCAAAAAAGCAAATTGAAATTGTTGAATATTTTATTAAAAATAAGATAAGCGAAATTCCTTTACATGTCTTATTATCGGAAACAGGTACATCTGATGCTTCTGTTAAATCACTCATCACAAAAGGTTTTCTTTTTGAAGAAATGAAAGAGGTTTATCGTGATCCTTATGAGGATCGACATTTTGAAAAAACATTGCCATTAGCTTTGAACAAGGAACAGAAGGATGCGATTGATCCGATTATTCATTCAATAAAAGAAAATCATCATGATGTTTTTCTTATGTATGGAGTGACAGGAAGTGGGAAAACAGAAGTATATCTTCAGTCAATTGAAGAAGTATTAAAGGTGGGAAAGGAAGCCATTGTCCTCGTCCCGGAAATTTCACTTACCCCGCAAATGGTCCATCGTTTTAAAGGTCGCTTTGGTTCAAAAGTGGCTGTCCTCCATAGTGGATTATCTACAGGTGAAAAATATGATGAATGGCGAAAAATTCAGCGGAAAGAAGTTCAACTCGTTGTTGGTGCACGATCGGCAATCTTTGCACCATTTGAAAACTTAGGTATGGTTATTATTGACGAAGAGCATGAATCAAGCTATAAGCAGGAGGAAAACCCTAGGTATCATGCAAGAGATGTCGCAATTTACCGTGCAAAATTGCATAATTGTCCTGTTGTTTTAGGCAGTGCTACACCTACATTGGAATCATTTGCCCGATCCAAGAAAGGTGTCTATAAGCTTCTTACATTGAAAGAGCGAGTAAATAAAAGAGAAATGCCAAAAGTTGAAATTATTGATATGAGAGAGGAATTAAGAAGCGGAAACCGTTCGATGTTTTCTCGGTCATTACTGGAAAAATTAACAGACAGATTGCAAAAAGGTGAGCAATCCGTTTTGCTTTTAAATAAAAGAGGGTATTCATCGTTTGTCATGTGTCGTGATTGTGGCTATGTTAATGGCTGTCCGCATTGTGATATCTCCTTAACCTATCACCGCCGTGGTCAACAATTAAAGTGTCATTATTGTGGCTATGAAGAAGTGATGCCTAGTAGATGTCCTGAATGTAATAGTGAGCATATTCGATTTTTCGGAACCGGGACTCAGAAGGTTGAAGAAGAGCTTGTTAAAGTATTACCCGAAGCAAGAGTGATTAGAATGGATGTGGATACGACCGGTAAAAAGGGTGCGCATGAAAAATTATTAACTAAATTCGGGCAAAAACAAGCAGATATTTTGTTAGGAACGCAAATGATTGCTAAGGGATTAGATTTTCCAGATGTCACATTAGTTGGTGTACTTACGGCAGATACAATGCTTAATTTACCGGATTTCCGGGCATCAGAGAAAACGTTTCAGCTTCTTACTCAAGTAAGCGGTAGAGCTGGTAGACATGAGCTCCCAGGTGAAGTAGTCATTCAAACATACACACCAGAGCATTATAGTATTGAGCTAGCGAGTCAATATGACTATGATGCGTTTTATTTACAAGAGATGCACTTGAGGAAAAGTCATGATTATCCACCCTATTTTTATATCGTGCTTCTTACAATCTCGCATCCTGATATCACAAAGGTTGTTTCAGTTACAGAAGAAATCGCCATTTTTTTACGAAGAAATTTAGGGAATGAAACGAGAATCCTTGGTCCTGTCGCTTCGCCGATCCCGCGTATCAAAGATAGATATCGATACCAATGCATGGTAAAATACAAACGAGAAAAAAACCTGCATGAAACACTTCAAAAAATATTAGAGCATTATCAACAAGAAATGAGTTCAAATGATTTAATGATTTCAATAGATTTAAGTCCTAATACATTAATGTAAATGTGAAAAATGATAGTTTGGAGGAATACGTTTGACTGTTAAACCAATTGTAATGTATCCAGCAGAAGTATTAGAACAGCCATGTGAAAAGGTGACAGTCTTTGATCGGAAATTAGCAAAGCTGCTAGGTGATATGTACGATACGATGATTGAGTATGATGGTGTTGGACTAGCTGCACCACAAATAGGGATATCAAAGCAAATTGCTATTGTAGATATAGATGATCACCATGGAACGATTGAATTAATCAATCCGACAATCATCGATTCAAGAGGGAAACAAACTGACCCTGAAGGATGCTTAAGTTTTCCAGGAATTTTTGGTGAAGTGACTAGAGCGAACTATGTAAAGGTTCGGACGTTCAATCGTAAAGGAAAAGTGAAATTTATCGAAGCAGAAGGCTTTCTTGCAAGAGCAATTCAACATGAAATCGACCATTTAAATGGAGTATTATTTACCTCTAAAGTAGAGAAATACATCGAGGAAGATGAGTTAGAACAATCGGAAGGATGAATGTAATGACAAAAATCGTGTTTATGGGAACTCCGGATTTTTCCGTACCTATTTTAAAAAATCTTGTCGCTGAAGGCTATAATATAGTAGGGGTTGTAACCCAACCAGATCGCCCTAAAGGTCGAAAAAAAACGTTAACACCACCACCTGTAAAAGTCGAGGCAGAAAAGCATGGTCTAAAAGTGCTGCAGCCTGAGAAAATCCGCAATGAAGTAGAAGAAGTTCTAGCATTAAATCCGGATCTTATCGTAACAGCTGCTTTTGGACAAATTTTACCAAAAGAATTGTTAGAAGCTCCGAAATATGGCTGTATAAATGTCCATGCATCCCTTTTACCTGAATTAAGAGGAGGAGCACCAATTCATTATTCTATCCTCCAAGGGAAAGATAAAACAGGTATTACGATCATGTATATGGCAGAAAAGCTAGATGCAGGTGATATTCTTACCCAAGTGGAGGTTGAGATTACAGAAAGAGATACAGTTGGTAGTCTCCATGATAAATTAAGTGTTGCAGGAGTTAAGCTTCTTTCAGAGACTTTGCCAATGCTTTTAGAAGGAAAAATAACTCCGCAAAAGCAGGATGAAAGCAAAGCAACCTTTGCATCAAATATTAAGAGAGAGCAAGAAAAAGTAGATTGGTCAAAAACTGGTGAGGAAATTTACAATCAAATTAGAGGGCTTAATCCGTGGCCAGGAGCTTTCACTAATTTAAACAACTCACTATTGAAATTGTGGTGGGGAGAGAAAGTACAAGTAAATCATCAGGAAGTCCCTGGTACAGTCATAAATGTTGAAGAGGATGGTTTCGTTGTCGCAACAGGAAACAATGTTGCAATCAAAATAATCGAGCTTCAGCCTTCTGGGAAAAAGAAAATGAATGGAGAAGATTTCTTAAGAGGGACAACTATATCCGTAGGAGATATTTTAGGCGATGAAACAGAAAAACCAACTAAATAGTGTAAGAGATGTAGCAGTTGAAATATTACTTCAAATAGAAAAGAATCAAGCGTATAGTAATTTGTTATTAAACACGATGATTAAAAAGCATAAAGTAAATGAAAAAGATATCGGGCTTCTTACTGAAATCGTTTATGGTACGATACAACGACGAGATACTCTTGATTATTTTTTAGCTAACTATATAAAAAAAGCAAAAAAGCTTGAACTTTGGGTGAAAATTCTCCTTAGAGTTTCACTTTATCAAATGGTCTACCTTGACAGAGTACCTGATCGTGCAGTACTTTACGAGGCAGTTGAAATCGCTAAAAAACGAGGGCATAAAGGGATCGCCTCTTTAGTTAATGGGGTTTTACGTTCAATTCAACGAGAAGGCTTACCGGATCTGAATGAAATTTCTAATGAAAATGAACGATTGGCGATAAGAACAAGCCATCCTTTATGGTTAGTAGATAAATGGGTGAAGCAATTTGGTTTTTCCGAGACGGAAAAGATGTGTGAAGCGAATTTAATTCCTCCATCACAAACGGCACGGGTAAATCAAATGAAGGTAGGAGTCAATGATTTAATTGAACAATTAAACGCAAACGATATTCCTGTAGAACGTGGTGACTTATCTGAAGATGCTATTAAAGGCTTAAAAGGAAATCTTGCGTTAACTGAAGCCTTTACAGAAGGAAACTTGACAATCCAGGATGAAAGCTCGATGCTTGTTGCAAGAGCGTTAAATCCTCAACCTGGTGAATTGATTTTAGATGCTTGTGCAGCACCAGGAGGAAAATCAACCCATATTGCTGAAAGAATGCAAGGAAGTGGAATCGTCCACTCATTGGATTTACATGAGCATAAGGTTAAGCTTATTAAACAACAAGCTGATCGACTTGGCCTTAACAATATTCAAGCTGAAGCGTTAGATAGTAGGAAAGCTAGGGAAAGATTTCAGCCTGAAAGCATTGATCGGATATTAGTTGATGCACCATGTTCTGGTTTCGGTGTACTTCGGAGAAAGCCTGATATTAAATATACGAAAACTAGAGAGGATATCGAAAGGCTTGCTAAATTGCAGTTGGAAATTTTACAAGAAGTTGCCCCTTTATTAAAAAAGGGTGGTGTGTTAGTTTATAGTACATGTACGATAGATAAGGAAGAAAATTCAGATGTTGTTGAAGCATTTTTAGCAAATCATCAAGAATTTAGTCGTGTTGAATCTGTTAATGCGTATTTACCTGAAAAAATTCGTCCATATATAAATAAGGGTGAGGTTCAAATCCTTCCACATTATTTTGGCACCGATGGGTTTTATATCGCAAGTTTACGAAAGAAGGGTTAATAATGGAACAAATGAAAAAAGCAAGGGCGAAAAAGGCAGAAATAAATAGTAAACCATCCATATATTCATTGGAGCTGCATGAATTAGAGGCGTGGTTGACAGAAAATGGTGAAAAATCATTTAGAGCTAATCAAATTTTTGATTGGCTTTACACAAAACGTGTTTCAAGCTTTGACGATATGTCAAATTTATCGAAAAATTTAAGAGAGCTATTAAATGAAAAATTCACTTTAACAACGTTGAATACGTTAATTCAACAAACATCTAAAGATGGAACAATTAAATTTTTATTTGAGCTTCATGATGGATATTCAATTGAAACGGTTTTAATGAGACACGATTATGGTAATTCTGTATGTGTAACGACTCAAGTAGGTTGTCGAATTGGTTGTACATTTTGTGCATCTACTTTAGGAGGATTAAAACGTAATTTAGAAGCAGGAGAAATCGTTGCTCAGGTCGTAAAAGTACAACAGGCACTTGATGAATTAGGAGAACGAGTTAGTCATATCGTCATCATGGGGATCGGTGAACCATTTGATAATTATGATGAAATGATGTCATTTCTAAAGATTGTCAACCATGATAAAGGTCTAAACATCGGTGCTCGCCATATTACTGTTTCAACTAGTGGTATTATTCCAAAGATTTATAAATTTGCGGATGAACAATTACAAATTAACTTTGCGATTTCGTTACATGCACCAAATACTGAATTACGTTCAAAACTAATGCCGATAAATAGAGCGTATAAGTTGCCTGATCTAATGGAAGCTGTCAAATATTATGTAAATAAAACAGGTCGACGTATAAGCTTTGAATATGGACTATTTGGTGGCGAAAATGATCAGGTTGAGCATGCTGAGGAATTAGCTAAATTGGTAAAAGGGATCAAATGTCATATTAATTTAATTCCGGTTAACTATGTTCCTGAAAGAAATTATGTACGGACTCCAAAAGAACAAATTAAGTTATTTGAAGATACGTTAAAAAAACATGGTGTTAATGTTACAACTAGAAGAGAGCAAGGCCATGATATTGATGCAGCATGTGGACAACTTCGAGCTAAGGAGCGCAAAGAGGAGACGAGGTGACCAAGGTGGAAACTTTTTATTTGTCAGATAGGGGAAAAGTAAGACAACATAATGAAGATGCTGTTGGTGTTTTTAAGAGTGATGCAGGTATTTTAGCCATTGTCGCAGATGGTATGGGAGGGCATTTGGCTGGTGATATCGCTAGTCAAATGACCATTTCTACATTTAAAGGCTTATGGGAGCAAGTTGAACGTATTGAAAGCCCAAATGCTGCGGAAGAGTGGCTTACAAAATCTGTAGATGAAGTGAATAAAGCGGTGTATGAACATTCATTAACTAATCCAGATTGTCAAGGAATGGGAACAACGATAGTTGGAGCCATTGTGACTAACGATTTTGTTACAATTGGACATATCGGTGATAGTCGTTGTTATCTATTAAACAAGACTGGATTTAAACAAATTACACAAGATCACTCATTAGTTAATGAATTAGTAAAGTCGGGACAAATAACGAGAGAGGATGCAGAACATCATCCCCGTAAAAATGTCTTACTCCGTGCGTTAGGTACCGAACAATCAGTTGAATTAGACCTTTCAACAATTGATTTTGAACAAGATGATATCCTTCTTATTTGCTCTGATGGTTTATCTAATAAAGTAACTGATCAAGAATTACAATCTGAACTTTCAAACGCTCTTACCCTTCCTGAAATTGGGAATAACCTTGTGAACATGGCTAATGAAAATGGTGGGGAAGATAATATTTCATTAGTGCTAGTGAAAATGACGGCAAATCATGAATTAGGTGAAGAGCCTTGTTAATTGGTAAACGTATTAGTGGTCGTTATAAAATTCTAGAAGTAATAGGCGGGGGGGGAATGGCAAATGTCTATCTAGCCCGTGATATGATTCTAGAAAGAGAAGTTGCGATGAAAGTTCTTCGTTTTGATTTTTCCAATGATGATGAATTTATTAAAAGATTTAGACGAGAAGCCCAATCAACAACAAGCTTAGCACATCCTAATATTGTAAGCATTTATGATGTGGGTGAGGAAGATGGAATCTATTATATCGTCATGGAATATGTTGAGGGGCAAACCTTAAAGCAATACATACAACAATTTTCACCGGTTAATCCAAGAAGAGCTGTTCATATCATGACGCAAATTGTTTCGGCAATTCAACACGCACATGATAATCATATTATTCATCGTGATATTAAGCCACACAATATTCTTATCGATCACGAGGGAAATGTAAAAGTTACAGATTTCGGAATTGCAACAGCGCTTAGCTCTACTACGATTACACAAACAAACTCTGTTTTAGGCTCTGTCCACTATTTGTCACCAGAACAGGCAAGAGGTGGGCTGGCAAATAAAAAATCAGACATTTATTCAATAGGTATCGTTCTCTTTGAACTATTAACAGGACGTTTGCCATTTGATGGTGAATCGGCCATTTCGATCGCATTGAAACATTTACAGTCTGCTACTCCTTCTGCTAGACGCTGGAATCCAAATGTTCCACAAAGCTTAGAAAATGTCATTTTGAAGGCAACTGCTAAGGATCCTTTCCATCGTTACCATTCAGCAGAGGAAATGGAAAAAGATTTAGAGACTGTCTTTGATGTTAATAGGTTGTCCGAAGAAAGATTTACTATACCTGATGATGACGAAGCGACAAAAGCAATACCAATTATTACGAAAGAAAATCTTCATGAGCATAAAATTGACGATACAATCATCCATTCACCTGTAGGTAACCAAGAGGATGAACAAAATCAAGAAAAAATAAATTCTAAAAAGAAAAAAGCCAAAAAAGATAAACCAAAAAAGAAAAAGAGTAAGCTAGCAATTTTTATCATTACAACTTTTCTAGTATTGATAGCTGCAGGTGTTGCAGCATTGACGATTGTTCCTTCACTGCTGTTACCAAAAGATATTGAAGTTCCAGATGTTTCAGGGAAAACATATGAAGAAGCAGTTGAAATTTTAACTGAGAAAAAATTTGAAATCGGTGATCCTGTGCTAATGACTGATGAAGAAATCGAAGAGGGGGATGTTATTAAAACAGACCCAGCAGCATCAGTCGTAACAAAAGAAGGAGCAACGATTATCATTTATAAAAGTACTGGAAAGGAAAAAATCGTACTTGATGATTATGTAGGAAGAAATATCGACAGAGTGAAATCAATTTTAGAGCTAAAGGGATTAAAAATTGATGTGAAAGAAGAGTCGAGTGAAACCGAATCAGCAGGGACGATCCTAACGCAGTCTCCTGAGGTTGGAGATGAAATTATCCCTTCAGAAGATACGCTGTACTTAACAGTTAGCTCTGGGCCAAAGTTAGTAAAAATAGAAGAATTAGCAGGGAAAAGTAAGGAAGAAGTAGCAGAATATGCTGGAACACATGGTTTTCAACTAAGTGAGTCTGAGGAATATTCAGAAGACGTTGAAAAAGGTCACGTTATTTCACAGCTACCTAAAGCCGGGAGTGAGGTAATACCTAAAGAAACGACGTTACAACTGGTTTATTCACTTGGACCAGAAGAAAAGCCTGCAAAAAAAGTTACAAAAACGGTTGATATTCCATATAATCCTCAAGAAGAAGGACAGGAGCTAGAGGTTATCATTAATATAGATGATGCTGAACATACATTCACTGAAGCATATGATACCTTTAAAATAACTGGTCCAGAGGTACGGAATTTAGAGTTTACAATTGAGCCTGGAGAAGAAGCCTATTATCAGATTATTATTGATAATAAGGTAGTCAAATCAGAAGGTGTCAAATATCCAGAGGATTAACAATGCTTAAGCTAGGACAAAAGGTAACGATATGAGATGAAAAAGCTGGAAGGAGGTTATTCATGCCACAAGGGAAAATTGTAAAGGCTCTTAGTGGTTTTTACTACGTGCAAGATGGGGAGAGAGTCATCCAATGCAGAGGCAGAGGAGTTTTTCGGAAAAATAAAATTACCCCACTAGTTGGTGATGAAGTAGAGTATCAAGCGGAAAACGATAAGGAAGGATATATTTTAGATGTATATAACCGGAAAAATGAGCTAGTTAGACCGCCTATAAGTAATGTCGATCAAGCAATCCTTGTTTTTTCAGCGGTGGAGCCTGATTTTAGTTCAGTTCTTCTTGATCGGTTTCTCGTATTAATTGAAGCGAACGATATTGAGCCGATTATCGTCATTAGTAAAACCGATTTAATCGCTTCAGATGAGGTTCAGAAACTCGTTGAGGCTTATGCAAAGGATTATCAAAATATTGGGTATCAAGTATTGTTAACATCGACAATTGAGGGCGATTCTTTAGAAGCTCTACATCCTTTACTAGATGAAAAAATATCCGTTTTCGCTGGGCAATCTGGTGTTGGGAAGTCATCATTATTAAATGTTTTGCGCCCAGATTTAGGCTTGAAAACAAATGATATATCTACTCATCTTGGCCGTGGAAAACATACAACAAGACATGTGGAATTAATTTCAATAGGCACAGGCTATGTTGCAGATACACCAGGGTTTAGCTCATTAGATTTCACGGGAATTGAAGTTGAGGACTTAACATATTGCTTTCCAGAAATGAAAGAAAGAAGCAATAGCTGTAAGTTCCGTGGTTGTACTCATGTCAAGGAACCGAAATGTGCCATAAAAGCTGCCGTTGAAAGTGGAGAAATACCGAAATACCGCTATGATCATTACTTAACTTTTGTAGAGGAAATAAAAGATAGAAAGCCGAGGTACTAATTATGATTAAAATTGCACCATCTATTTTATCTGCAGACTTCTCAAAGCTAGGAGAGGAGATCAAGGATGTAGAAAAGGGCGGAGCTGATTATATCCATATCGATGTAATGGATGGTCACTTTGTACCTAACATTACAATTGGTCCGCTCATTGTCGATGCCATTCGTCCAATTACAAGCTTACCATTGGATGTTCATTTAATGATTGAACAGCCTGATCAATTTATTGAAGAGTTTGTTCGCGCTGGAGCAGATATTATTACCGTCCATGTTGAAGCGTGTAAACATCTTCATCGGACAATCCAATTAATTAAATCGAAAGGAATAAAGGCAGGGGTTGTTTTAAATCCCCATACACCAATTGAGTCAATTATCCACATCCTTGAAGATGTTGATATGGTTTTACTAATGACAGTAAATCCAGGCTTTGGTGGTCAAGCATTTATCCCACAAGTATTACCAAAAATTCGTCAATTATCAAAGATTATTAAAGAAAAGCAATTATCAATTGAAATAGAAGTAGACGGCGGGGTTAACGAAGAAACCGCAAAACAATGTGTTGATGCAGGTGCAACAGTTTTAGTGGCAGGATCTGCTATATACAACAAATCTGATCGACATCAGGCTATTCAACATTTAAAGCAAGCTGTTCTTTCATAAGCATAATAAGTTCTGACATAATTTTATGTCAGACTTTTTGCTATTCATACATAATTCAATTGTAAATAATCACTATTAAGATAATAAGATAAATAAAAATTTGGAGAGTACTATGAAGACAATAGCCTTAGTTTCTGGGGGACCAAAAGAAAATCTTCCATATTTAAATAATTTCAATCATCAAGATGTGACTTGGGTTGGGATCGATAAAGGAACCATTTACGTGAAAGAATGTGGCTTACCACTAGCCTATGCTTTTGGTGATTTTGACTCCATTTCTGAGAATGAAAAATTCAGTTTAACAGAAGAACAACAAAATATATCCATTTATCCTCCTGAAAAAGATAAAACAGATACTGAGCTTGCATTGGAATGGGCATTAACTCAAAAACCGAAATTGATTCAATTATTCGGTGCAACAGGCGGAAGACTAGATCATCTACTTGCTAATATTCATCTATTATTAATGGGATTGTCTACTGACACGAAAATTGAATTAATAGATTGCCAAAATCAAATCACCCTCTATAGACCTGGTACATATACAATAATGAAGCACAAGGATTGGAAATATATTTCCTTTATCCCCGTAAGTCAGGAAGTAAAAGGAATCACATTAATAGGCTTTAAATATCCGTTAAATAATTGTCATATCACGATGGGTTCTACATTATGTATAAGTAACGAACTCATTTGTGAACAAGGTACTTTTTCTTTTCTAGAAGGCATATTATTAATGGTAAGAAGTCGAGATTAATCCTTGTGGATCCAAAGGAATAGGTTCAAACGTCATTTTTCTTTTATATGATGAATATAATGCTATAGAACTGATAACATTTATTGTCTAAAAAATGATGATTTAGCTATTCACATTTTATTCGATTGTCATATTGTAATTACGTAATGTAAATAAGAAATTGGCGTCTTAAGAACCTTTGAACAAGCTAAAAAGCATGTTTAATGATTTGGTTGAGGAGGGAAACAATGAAATTTTATACGATTAAGCTACCGAAGTTTTTAGGGGGAATTGTTCGAGCTATGCTCGGTTCGTTTAAAAAGGATTAAGAAAAAAAGCACCGTAGCTTCGGTGCTTTTTTTCTTAGCTAATTCTCATATGAAAAATTAGCTAGGATGTAAAAAAGTGAGCGTATAATTAAACTCTCTCAACTTTACCTGATCTTAATGCTCGAGCAGATACATATACTTTTTTAGGTTTACCGTTTACTAAGATGCGAACTTTTTGAAGGTTTGCGCCCCAAGTACGTTTATTAGCGTTCATTGCGTGTGAACGAGCATTACCTGAGCGAGTTTTTCTACCAGTAATAACGCATTTACGTGCCATGTTATTCCCTCCTTACTACAAAAAAACCTATTCATTATACAATTATCATGTATATATCAAAGAGATACTTTAATAATTTATCATAAGTGACCTTATAATGCAATACTCACAATTCATGCATTCAAGAATTTTTCCTTGACATGATATAATTGTTTATGTTGTATAATATAAAGAAGTAAGAAATGACGTTCATTTCTTAGCAAAAAGGTTAATTAATTCCCTTTTTATGGATACGCATTCAAACTAGTAAGCAAATATTCATCATGAAATGATTTATTGCAATTATGAATGGTTCTTTCTTTTTTTTTTGAACATACTTGTAGTAGATAGTATACTGAGCACTTGTAGGAATGATTACCTTTTAAAATGAACCTGCTTATAGTAAAATAACAATAGCCAGAACGAACGATTCCTAAGGGGGAAAGATTATGTCCATTGAATTAAAAACGAAGTACGGGCAAATTGATATTTCAAACGAAGTCATTGCAACTGTTGCAGGTGGTGCTGCTATTGACTGCTATGGTATTGTTGGAATGGCGTCAAAGAATCAAATTAAAGACGGTCTAACTGAAATACTTGGAAGAGAAAACTTTAGCAGAGGCGTAATTGTTCGTCAGGAAGACGAATCTATTTTTATTGATATGTATATTATCGTCAGCTATGGTACAAAAATTTCTGAGGTCGCACATAACGTACAAACGAAAGTGAAATATACGTTAGATCAAACGGTCGGACTTGCAGTTGATTCCGTAAATATTTTTGTACAAGGTGTTCGAGTAGCGAACCCGTAGTAAGGAGGAAAAAACCTGTGTCTATTACAACATTAGATGGTACTCGTTTTGCAGAAATGATTTTGCAGGGTGCAAACCACCTCTCTAAAAATGCAAAATATGTTGATGCATTAAACGTTTTTCCAGTTCCAGATGGTGATACTGGAACGAATATGAATTTATCGATGACATCAGGAGCAAAAGAGGTAAGAAGCAATCCTTCAGCACATATTGGGAAGGTTGGTGTCGCTCTTTCCAAAGGTTTGCTGATGGGAGCGCGTGGAAATTCCGGTGTTATTTTGTCGCAATTATTTAGAGGCTTCTCGAAAGCAATTGAAACAAAATCTACAATTACTAGTGTAGAATTTGCTGCAGCACTTCAAGCAGGTGTTGATACTGCATATAAAGCAGTAATGAAACCTGTTGAAGGAACAATTCTTACTGTTGCAAAGGATGCTGCTAAAGCTGCTGTACTTGCTGCTGAAAACGAGCCATCGATTGATAAGCTTATGGAGATTACGTTAAAAGAAGCAGAAAAATCATTAAAAAGAACACCTGAACTTCTGCCTGTTTTAAAGGAAGTAGGAGTTGTTGATAGTGGTGGTCAAGGATTAGTATTTGTCTATGCAGGATTTTTAGCGGTCCTAAAAGGTGAGCAAGTTTCTAATGCAGTTGAATTGCCTTCAATGGATGAATTAGTGAATGCTGAACATCACAAAGGTGTGCAAGGCCATATTAATACAGAAGATATTGAATTTGGCTATTGTACAGAATTTATGGTTCGTTTTGAAGAGGGGAAAACTCCTTTTAATGAAGAAACGTTTAGAAATGATTTGAGTCAGTTCGGTGATTCATTACTTGTTATTGCTGATGATGAATTAGCTAAAGTACATATTCATGCAGAGTATCCTGGTGAAGTTTTATCATATGGACAAAAATATGGAAACCTCATAAATATGAAAATTGAAAATATGCGAAAACAACATACGGATATCGTTGGGGAAAAACAACAAACACTACCTAAAGAGCAGGAAACATCTGAAAAAAGCAAATATGGCATCGTGACGGTTACAATGGGTAAAGGAATTGCTGAATTATTTAAAAGCATCGGAGCAAATGTCGTCATTGAAGGTGGCCAGACGATGAATCCAAGTACAGAGGACATCGTTCAGGCAATACATGATGCAAATGCTGAGAATGTTATCATTCTCCCTAATAATTCAAACATTGTAATGGCTGCTAGACAGGCTGCATCCGTCGTGGAGGATGTTCACGTTATCGTTATTCCTTCAAAAACTGTCCCTCAAGGAATGGCATCCTTGCTTGCCTTTAATCCTACAGCAGAACCAGAAAACGTTGAGCATACTCTTAACGAAGCGCTTAAAAGCGTTAAGAGCGGGCAAATTACGTATGCTGTAAGGGATACAAATATTGATGGATTAGATATTTCAAAAGGTGATTTTATGGGGATTTTAGATGGTAAAATCATCATTACAGATCGAAATCAATTAGATGCATCAAAAAAATTGTTAACTGAAATGATTAAAGATGAAGAAATTTTAACGATTATTCAAGGTCAAGATGCTAGTGATGAAGAAGTAAATCAGCTAATTGCATTTGTTGAAGAACAGTTTGAGGATATTGAAGTAGAAGTTCATAAAGGGGAACAGCCTTTATATTCCTATATTTTTTCTGTTGAATAAGTTTACTAGAGACTCGGCTACTTGCCGAGTTTTTTTCTATAGGCGATGTAAAAGATGATTGTTGGTCTTTAAGCACTTTGTTGATTGGACGAACGGAAGCCGTCTGCATAGAATATCGTGTCCATAGGTGATCACATAGACTCGCAAAGACGGGAACGCTCCCAGAACCGCACGTGGAAAGCGAATCTCTGCAGAGGATTGCATCAACAAAATGGAAAAGCCTTAAGGAAAAACGAAGCGTAAAATTTGTACAGAAATCGATAAAATCTGATAGACTAATATTAAGGAAATTAAATTACATTGAACGAAATGGTGGTAAGGGGGGAAGTTGTATCTACACAATCATCGTTTGTGTGATGCAACATAGTCGTAATGAACACACTTAGTCAACCAATTTCAAGTCTAAAAGGTGTTGGTGACGAGACAGAACAGCTTTTAAACGAAATCGGTATTTATACAATAGAAGATTTACTGGAATATTTCCCATATCGCTATGAGGATAACAATTTAAAAGATTTAGCGGATGTAAATCATGAGGAACGGGTAACAGTTGAAGGGAAGGTTCATAGTGAACCATTGCTCACTTTTTTCGGTAAGAAAAAATCGCGATTAACGTTTCGCTTGTTGGTAGGAAGATATTTGGTAACAGTTACTTGTTTCAATCGTCCATATTTTAAAAAGAAGCTGGCGATAAACGGAATTGTAACTGTTTCAGGTAAATGGGACAAGCATCGTCAAACAATTACAGCTCAGGAGCTTACATTTGGTCCTAAAAAAAGCGAGAATGGTATTGAACCTGTTTATTCTGTTAAAGGCAAATTAACTGTAAAAGGTATGAGGAAATTCGTCTCGATTGCTTTAAACAGTTATTTAAACGATGTGAAGGAGCTATTGCCTCAAGAGTTATTGCAAAAATATAAATTATTACCGAGAAAAGAAGCGATAAAAATCGTTCACCATCCTGAGGTACATGAACAGTTAAATCAAGCAAGAAGAAGATTTATTTATGAGGAATTTTTATTATTTCAATTAAAGATGCAAGCTTTAAGAAAAGTGCAGCGTGAAAATTCAAAAGGATTAAACCACATTTTTCCTCAAGAAAAATTAGATGTTTTTATCGAATCACTTCCGTTTTCCCTTACTCAAGCACAATTAAGGGTAATAAATGAGATTTTAGTTGATATGAAGTCATCCTATCGAATGAATCGATTACTTCAAGGAGATGTTGGATCAGGTAAAACAGTAATAGCTGCCATTGCCTTTTATGCAGCAATATTATCTGGATATCAAGGAGCACTAATGGTGCCAACGGAAATATTAGCTGAACAGCATGCGGAATCATTGGTGAAGCTATTTGAACGCTTTGAAGTAAATGTTGAACTTTTAACTAGTTCAGTAAAAGGAAAACGTCGACGTGAATTACTAGAAAAATTGAAGAATAATGAAATTCAATTACTAATAGGTACTCATGCTCTTATTCAAGATGAAATCGAGTTTCATAAATTAGGTTTAGTCATAACCGATGAACAGCATCGATTCGGAGTCGAACAGCGGAGAATGCTCCGTGAAAAAGGAGAGCATACTGATGTCTTGTTCATGACAGCTACGCCAATCCCGAGGACGCTAGCGATTACAGCATTTGGAGAAATGGATGTCTCAGTCATTGATGAGCTACCTGCAGGTCGAAAAACTATTGAAACCTATTGGGTAAAACCAACGATGCTTGAGCGGATTTTAACATTTATAGAAAAGGAAGTTGCGAAGGGGCGTCAAGCATATGTTATCTGTCCGTTAATTGAAGAGTCAGAAAAGCTTGATGTTCAAAATGCGATTGATGTTCATAGCATGCTGACACATTTTTATAAAGGTCGCTATCAAGTTGGTCTTATGCATGGTCGATTATCCTCTGAGGAAAAAGATGAGGTGATGCGAAGCTTTAGTCAAAATAAAGTAAACATCTTAGTATCTACAACCGTAGTCGAAGTAGGTGTTAATGTTCCGAATGCAACAATCATGGTTATATATGACGCTGAGAGATTTGGTTTATCACAGCTTCATCAGCTTCGAGGACGAGTCGGACGTGGCAGTGAGCAATCTTATTGTATTTTATTATCTGATCCTAAATCAGAGGCAGGTAAAGAAAGAATGAAAATAATGACGGAAACAAATGATGGGTTTGTTTTATCGGAAAGAGATTTAGAATTAAGAGGTCCAGGAGACTTTTTTGGAAAAAAACAAAGTGGAATGCCAATTTTTAAAGTAGCAGACATGGTTCATGATTACCGTGCTTTGGAGGTTGCAAGACAAGATGCGGTTCATTTAATCCAATCAAAATCTTTTTGGAAAGATAGTAAGTATGAGGAATTAAGAAAATATTTAAGTCAAAGTGGAGTTTTGGATGGAGAAAAATTAGATTGATTTTACTCTAACGCTGTTTTCGAAATCGTTGTTTCTTTCCAACATCCATTCAGTTTTAAAAAAGGTTTTATTAAAAAGGATTAAAATAGGAACTCTCTAATTGCTAGAAGACTAGTTTTTAGACAGTTCCTATTTTTATGGTTGATAAATGAAATGATTAAGCACAAAGTGTTAAAAACCTATTAGAAAAGCGTTTAAATACGAATCTTTAAGCCTTAAGAATAACGCAAATGCTAAAGAAAAAAACAGACAAATAGATTAAACAAACATATTTTAAAATTGAAATATGTTGCATTCTAATTTTATTAACTATATACTACTATTAGTACCTAGTCTTAATAGTTCGGACGGTGTCATAAAAAATGAGAAAAAGTAAAAAAGAGAGACAAAATTTATTAAAAGAGACAATTTTAGAAACTCCTTTTATTACAGATGAAGAACTTGCTGAGAAATTTCAAGTAAGCATTCAAACAATTCGTTTAGATCGGTTAGAGCTATCTATTCCAGAACTAAGAGAACGAATTAAAAATGTAGCAGAAAAGAAACTAGATGATGAAGTGAAATCATTACATATAGAAGAGGTAATTGGAGAAATTATTGATCTTCAATTAGATGAATCAGCGATTTCTATTTTGGAAATCAAAAAAGAGCATGTCTTTAGCAGAAATCAAATAGCTCGTGGACACCATATTTTTGCTCAAGCAAACTCATTAGCAGTAGCAGTAATAGATGACGAATTAGCATTGACAGCTAAAGCAAATATTCGATTTACTCGGCAGGTTAAAGAAAATGAGCGGGTCGTTGCGAAAGCGAAGGTTCTGAAAAAAGAGGTTGAAAAAGGCCGTACATTAGTTGAAGTGAACAGTTTTGTTGGAAGTGAACTAGTTTTTTCAGGTGAGTTTGATATGTATCGCTCAAATTTAATACAAGGTAGGGATTCTTAATGAAGTTAGCGATCGATGCTATGGGTGGAGATAATGCTCCTAATGCGATTGTCGAAGGTGTAATGAAAGCAGTTGGAGCATTTTCGGATTTAGAAGTTACATTAGTTGGAAATGAAGAGAAAATTAAGCCACTTCTAACCGATAGTACAAGAATATCGATTCTCCATACAGAAGAGGTAATCGAAGGTACAGATGAGCCCGTGAGAGCAGTTAGAAGAAAAAAGAATGCTTCGATGGTATTAATGGCAAACGAGGTAAAAGAAGGTCGCGCTGACGGCTGTATTTCTGCTGGTAATACTGGCGCTCTTATGACCGCTGGATTATTGATTGTGGGCCGTATTGAAGGAATAGAACGCCCTGCTTTATCTCCTACATTACCAACTTTAGATGGGAAGGGATTTTTATTTTTGGATGTTGGAGCAAATGTTGATGCAAAACCTGAACATCTTCTTCAATATGCAATAATGGGATCTGTTTATGCAGAAAGAGTTCGAGGGATCGCAAACCCACGTATTGGTTTATTAAATGTTGGTACAGAGGATAAAAAAGGAAATGACTTAACAAAGCAAACATTCCAGCTATTAAAAGAAACTCAGTCATTAAACTTCATTGGAAATGTTGAATCAAGGGATTTAATGGAATCTGTCGCAGATGTAGTCGTGACTGATGGGTTTACGGGAAATATTGCGTTAAAAACGATTGAAGGTACAGCTTTATCAGTATTTACGATGTTAAAAACGGCGTTAACAAGCAATTTGAAATCAAAAATCGCTGCAAGTATCCTAAAACCGCAATTAAAAATCATTAAACAGCAAATGGATTATTCTGAATATGGGGGAGCTGCATTATTTGGTTTAAAGGCTCCTGTCATAAAGGCACATGGTTCTTCTGATCCAAATGCCATTTACAATGCAATTAGACAAACAAGAGATATGATTTCCAATCAAGTAGCGGAAAAAATTTATGCATCTCTCGAACATAAATAATGTTTAGTAAATCTAGTAATAGGGGGATTTAATAATGACAAAAACTGCATTTGTATTTCCTGGACAAGGTTCACAAGTAGTTGGAATGGGAAAAGACCTGTATGACAATGTCCAAGAATCAAGAGAAATCTTTCATAAAGCAGATGAACAATTAAACGAAAAACTAACTGAATTAATATTTGAAGGTCCACAAGATACGTTAACATTAACATATAATGCCCAACCTGCACTATTAACAACTAGCATTGCAGTATTAGAGCATTTTTCCCGTGAAGGAATAAAGGCCGATTATGTTGCTGGTCATAGTCTTGGTGAATATACAGCATTAGTAGCCGCTGGTGTATTGTCATTTGAAGATGCTGTTTATGCTGTAAAGAAACGTGGACAATTTATGGATCAAGCTGTTCCGGCTGGTCAAGGTGCTATGGCAGCAATTTTAGGAATGCCTGCAGCAGACCTCGAAAAAATAACAGAAGAGGTTACAGAATCCGGATATTCCGTGCAGTTAGCAAATTTAAATTGCCCAGGTCAAATCGTTATTTCTGGTACGGCAATGGGTGTTGAGAAAGCTTCAGCTATCGCAAAGGAAAAGGGTGCAAAACGAGCGATACCACTTGAGGTGAGTGGTCCTTTCCATTCGGAGCTAATGAAGCCTGCAGCAAACCAATTACAGGACGTTTTATCTGAATTGAACTTTCATGATGCAAAAATCCCTGTTGTCGCAAATGTAACGGCAGAATCGGTTTATCGTCAGGATGAAATAAAAGAATTGCTTGTTAAACAGTTATACTCTCCTGTAAGATGGGAAGAATCTGTAAGAGCGATGATCGATAATGGTGTAACGACATTTATTGAAATAGGACCTGGAAAGGTTTTATCAGGGCTAGTAAAGAAAATAGACCGTTCTGTAAATGTACTAGCAATATCAGATAGAGAAACAATGAATGCAACGATAAGTAAGCTAAAGGGGGAATCCTAATGTTGGAGAACAAAGTAGCTCTAGTAACTGGTGCATCAAGAGGCATTGGTAAAGCAATTGCTATAGAACTTGCAAAAAATGGCGCAAGTGTTGCTGTGAATTATGCTGGTAATGAGGCAAAAGCAAACGAAGTTGTTGATGAGATTAAAGCAAATGGTGGAAATGCTTTTGCAATTCGTGCCGACGTTTCCAACGCTGATGACGTAACTGACATGATTAAGCAGGTAATTAGTCAATATGGACAGCTTGATATTCTTGTAAATAACGCAGGAATTACTAGAGATAATTTAATCATGCGAATGAAGGATTCTGAATGGGATGACGTAATAAATACGAATTTGAAGGGTGTCTTCCTCTGCACAAAAGGAGTAACTCGTCAAATGATGAAGCAACGCTCTGGTCGTATAATTAATATTACCTCTGTAGTAGGTGTGAGCGGTAACCCAGGTCAAGCAAACTATGTAGCAGCAAAAGCCGGAGTTATTGGATTAACGAAAACTTCTGCAAAAGAATTAGCATCTAGAAATATTACAGTTAACGCAGTTGCTCCAGGATTTATTACGACGGATATGACCGATGAACTAACGGATGATTTAAAAGCCGAAATGCTCAAGCAAATCCCATTGGCAAAATTAGGTGAACCTAGTGATATCGCGAATATCGTTACATTCATTGCTTCTGAAAAAAGCAAGTATATTACTGGTCAAACGTTCCATGTCAATGGCGGCATGATTATGTAACCATAGATCGTTGATATACTTAACGTTCAATGCATTTTTTCTAGATTTGCTTATAAAAATAAAAAATGCTAGGATGTTAACTAGTTTTTCTATGAAAGATCACTTATAATACTTGAGGGGAGGTGAAGGAAAATGGCAGATGTTTTAGAACGTGTAACAAAGATTATCGTTGACCGCTTAGGCGTTGATGAAGCAGAGGTAAAACTTGAGTCTTCATTCAAAGATGATCTTGGTGCAGATTCCCTAGATGTAGTTGAGCTTGTTATGGAACTTGAAGATGAGTTCGATATGGAGATTTCTGACGAAGATGCAGAAAAAATCGGTACAGTGGGTGACGCTGTTAACTACATAAATAGCAAACAATAAGAAAGTGTAAGAGACTGTTTAACCAAAGTCTATTCTTTAATGGCGACGAATTGCATGATTATGTAAATAGTTGAATGGATTCTTGCCTGAAAAGGAAGTTGACTTTATCGGTTGTATAACAGTCTCTTCCCCTTTTTTGACCTTAGATAATATGAGAATATTGCAATGGATATACTAATCCAGGATGATGATAAAAGTATTGTCATCAATACCGAAGTCTCTATAAGCCTCTCCATAATTAAAGGTATGAACCTTTTATTATGAAGTGACTTATCGCGATTAGGTCCTTATGTTCATGTTGCAAGAAAAATGGAGGTACCTATGCCAAAACATATTAATTATAAAGAGAGAAGGAACTTTGCAAAAAAGGCAGAGGAATTTAAAAAATTCCAAGAACGGATTGGTCATCACTTTCAAAATGAGAAGCTTTTGTATCAAGCCTTTACACATTCTTCATATGTAAATGAGCATCGGAAAAAACCTTATGAAGATAATGAAAGATTAGAGTTTTTGGGGGATGCAGTTTTAGAGCTGACAATTTCTCAATTTCTTTATAAAAAATACCCGATGATGAGTGAAGGGGAATTAACGAAACTACGTGCAGCAATCGTCTGCGAACCATCTTTAGTATCATTTGCAAATGCTCTTTCCTTTGGAACGCTTGTTTTATTAGGGAAAGGGGAGGAAATGACAGGCGGGCGGACACGTCCTGCTTTACTTGCAGATGTTTTTGAAGCGTTTATTGGTGCATTATTTTTAGACCAAGGCTTAGATGCAGTTATTCGCTTTTTAGACGATTTCGTTATTCCGAAAATTAATGAAGGTGCATTTTCACATGTTATGGACTTTAAAAGTCAGCTTCAAGAGCATGTACAACGAGATACAAAAGGTGTACTAGAATATAAAATTCTTCAAGAACGTGGGCCAGCACATAATCGTGAATTTATTTCAACTGTTTCATTAGATGGAGTTGTTTATGGTACAGGGAGTGGAAGATCAAAGAAGGAAGCAGAGCAACATGCCGCTCAAGAAGCTCTTTCAAAACTTCAACAAATGAATAAATAGTACCGAGGGCATACCAGTGTTCAGATCATATTATCCATACCTATCATTCGTTATTAGGTAAATATGACCCGTTCCTAAGGTTGCCCTTTTTTAATCAAAAATGACTGTTCGCTCTAAAATCATTCATGTCCTTAATATTTGTTAAAAAGAAGTCACCTTTAGTCGACATATTATGATAAAATATGAAAAGATTTGTCGTGTACGAGATTTAAGTACAGAAGAAAATATGTAAGGAGGATCACAATGTTCCTCAAACGATTGGATATTGTAGGATTCAAGTCCTTTGCTGAACGAGTAACCGTTGATTTTGTAAAAGGGGTTACAGCAGTAGTTGGACCAAATGGTAGTGGAAAAAGTAATATAACAGATGGAATTAGATGGGTACTAGGTGAGCAATCAGCAAAATCACTTCGTGGCTCTAAAATGGAAGATATCATTTTTGCTGGTAGTGATACGAGAAAAGGTCTAAATGTTGCCGAGGTTACCCTTACATTAGATAACGAGGATCATTTTCTCCCGATCGATTTTCAGGAAGTAAGTGTTACAAGAAGAGTATATCGTTCGGGAGAAAGTGAATTTTTTATTAATAAGCAAAGCTGTCGCTTAAAGGATATCGTCGATTTATTTATGGATTCAGGTTTAGGGAAAGAAGCTTTCTCGATTATAAGTCAAGGGAAGGTTGAGGAAATCCTTAGCAGTAAATCTGAAGAACGTCGAAGTATTTTTGAAGAAGCAGCTGGAGTATTGAAATATAAATCAAGAAAGAAAAAGGCTGAATATAAATTAGCTGAAACACAGGAAAATTTAAATAGAGTACAAGATATTTTACATGAATTGGAAAGCCAAGTTGAACCTTTGAAAATTCAGGCATCCATTGCAAAAGACTATCTTCAACAAAAAGAAGAGCTGGAAAAAATCGAGGTAGCACTTACTGTTTTTGAAATAGAAGAGCTCCATACGAAATATGAAGCACTAGCAAAATCCGTTGAAGAAGGAAAAGATCAAGAGTTAGAGCTTACATCAACGATCCAAAAAAGAGAAGCTGAAGTCGAAAAGATGCGTGACCATATTACAGCATTAGATGATTCGATTGATGAGTTGCAACAGGTTCTTTTGCTGGCTAGTGAAGAATTAGAAAAATTAGAAGGCCGAAAAGAAGTCTTAAAAGAAAGAAAGAAAAATGCGCATCAAAATAAAGAACAATTAACGAAAACAATTGAAGAACTAAAGGAACGAATTGAGCAATTAACAGCCGAAAAGGAAGAGCAGGAGTCACAATACACCACGTATAAGTCTGAGCTCCAACAAATCAAACACGACCTACAGGAAAAACAGAAGCTCATGACTTCCTTTAATCAAAATATTGAAGAGCTAATTGAAGATTTAAAAAGCGAATATTTTGAATTGCTAAATGAACAAGCAACAGCTCGAAATGAGCTGCAATATATCGATGACCAGTTAAGTCAGCAGGAAACAAAAAATGCTAGATTATTAGATTCAAATATGCGCTATGTTACGGAACGCCAAGAAATCATTGAAAAGCGCACAAAAATAGAAGCAAAATACGCACAAATTGAAGCGCAATTAGCAGAGCAAATTAAAGGCTTCCGTGATACACAAAATAAACTCGAAAACTTGAAAAACGCTTATCAAAAGAAAGAATCAACTTTATATCAAGCATATCAAATTCTTCAGCAAACTCGTTCAAGAAAAGAAGTTTTAGAATCGATGCAAGAAGACTATGCAGGATTCTTTCAAGGTGTTAAAGAAATATTAAAGGCGAAGGACAAGCTTGAAGGTATTCACGGTGCAGTTGCTGAATTAATTTCAACAGAAAAACAATATGAAGTAGCGATAGAAATTGCCTTGAGCAGTTCCCTTCAGCATGTTGTTGTAGAGGATGAATCATCAGCACGTAAAGCGATTCAATTTTTAAAGCAGCATTCATATGGACGTGCGACATTCTTACCGCTTTCAGTCATAAAGGAGCGTTCGATAAGTGCTCATGACTTAAAGGTAATTGAGACTCATCCAGCCTTTGTTGGGATTGCAACGAATCTTGTAACCTATCAACAACAGTTTAAATCAATCATCGGAAATTTATTAGGGACAGTCATTGTGACAGCAGATTTAAAAGGTGCGAATGAGATAGCAAAGCTTATGAACTACCGTTATCGACTTGTCACTCTACAAGGTGATGTCGTGAATCCAGGTGGTTCAATGACTGGTGGTGCTGTAAAGCAAAAAAATAATTCCCTTTTAAGCCGTGGTCGCGAATTGGAAGTAATTAATGAAAAGCTGACAGATATGGAAGAAAAAACGGCCAAGCTTGAGGAAGATGTAAAAGCGGCAAAAGCTACGATCCAAGAGTATGAAATAAATTTAGAAAATTTACGTACTGCCGGTGAACAATTGCGAATTGAAGAGCAAAAGGTTCGCAGTGAAATGCGAGAAATTGAGCTAAATGAAAAAAATATTAATGACCATCTTAAGCTTTATGATGCGGAAAGAGAAACCTTTGAATCTGAAAAGGAAAAGTTTTCTGCAAGGAAAGATGAATTAAATAAAAATCTCTTAGAAATTTCCGCAAAGCTTGAAAAGCTAGATAAAGAGATCGAAGAAATGTCTGCGAAAAAGGCAACAGAGTTAAGCTCAAAAGAGGAATTGCAAAATGAAGTAACTGAGTTAAAGGTGATTCTTGCGAGCAAGCAGCAGGTTTATGAAAACCAAAAGGAAAAGGTTGAACGGATAAATCAGGACCTTGAACAAACAAGACAAAAATTCAAGGAAGCTGAGGAAGATTTCTCATTATTATCATCAGAAATGAATTCAAGCTCTTCTGGGGAAGAAAAGCTTGAAGAAGCAGCAAAGAAAAAGCTGCAGGATAAAACAAAAACGCTCGAATTAATTTCCTCAAGACGTGAGGAAAGACTACAGCTTCAAGCTAAATTAGAGGATGAAGAGCGAGAATTAAAGGAATTAAAGCGACAAGAAAAGCAATTCCAAGAAACATTAAAGGATGAAGAGGTAAAATTAAACCGTCTCGATGTTGAATTAGATAATCGCCTCAATCACCTTCGCGAGGAGTACATGTTAACCTATGAAGGCGCGAAAGAACAGTATACATTAGAAATTGACCCTCAAGAGGCAAGAAAACGAGTGAAATTAATCAAACTTGCAATTGAAGAGCTAGGAACGGTAAACTTAGGGGCAATTGATGAATATGAACGCGTATCTGAACGGTATACGTTTTTAAATGAACAACGAGATGATTTAACAGAAGCGAAGGATACATTATATCAGGTTATTGATGAAATGGATGACGAAATGAAAAAGAGATTTGAACAAACCTTTAATGAAATTCGTTCCCATTTTGAACCTGTTTTCCAAGCGCTTTTTGGCGGTGGACGTGCTGAATTAAAATTAACAGACCCAAATGACTTGTTAAACACAGGTGTCGACATTGTTGCACAGCCACCTGGGAAAAAGCTCCAAAATCTTGGACTACTTTCTGGAGGAGAGCGCGCTTTAACTGCGATTGCGTTATTATTTGCCATCATTAAAGTTAGACCTGTTCCATTTTGTGTTCTTGATGAGGTAGAGGCTGCCCTTGATGAAGCAAATGTATTTCGCTTTGCACAATATTTGAAAAAATTTAGTCATGAAACTCAATTTATTGTGATTACACACCGAAAAGGTACGATGGAAGAGGCGGACGTCCTCTACGGTGTCACAATGCAGGAATCTGGTGTTTCGAAGCTAGTGTCTGTTAGATTAGAGGAAACAAATGAACTAATACAATCGAGCTGAAAGGACGAACATGTATGAGTTTTTTTAAAAAGCTTAAAGAAAAAATTACCCAACAAAAGGATAGTGTGACAGAAAAATTTAAAGAAGGTTTAACGAAAACAAGGGATTCATTTGCAGGAAAAATGAATGATCTTGTTGCGAAGTATCGTAAAGTCGATGAGGATTTCTTTGAAGAGCTTGAGGAGCTTTTGATCACTGCAGATGTTGGCGTATCAACAGTAATGGATTTAATTGATGAATTAAAAATGGAAGTGAAACGTCGTAATATTCAAGACACGAAAGAGGTCCAAGCCGTTATTTCTGAAAAGCTAGTTGAGATTTATCAAGGTGACCAAGAAGAAAAAAGCAATGAGCTAAATGTACAGGATGGACAGCTGAATGTTGTTCTATTTGTAGGTGTAAATGGTGTTGGAAAAACGACAACGATTGGTAAATTAGCACATAAGCTTAAAAGTGAAGGGAAGTCTGTTCTTTTAGCAGCTGGAGATACGTTTAGAGCAGGAGCAATCGAGCAATTAGAGGTGTGGGGCGAACGGGTAGGTGTTGATGTTATTAAACAATCTGAAGGCTCTGACCCTGCAGCAGTTATGTATGATGCCGTACAAGCAGCTAAAGCACGTAAAGTAGATGTCCTATTATGTGATACAGCTGGAAGACTACAAAATAAAGTCAATCTTATGAAAGAGCTTGAAAAGGTGAAGCGTGTCATCGAAAAGGAAATACCAGGTGCACCACATGAGGTATTGCTTGTTTTAGATGCAACAACAGGGCAAAATGCAATGACACAAGCGAAGCAATTTTCACAAGCAACAAATGTAACAGGAATTGTCTTGACAAAACTTGATGGAACCGCAAAAGGTGGTATCGTTTTAGCGATTAAAGGAGAGCTTGATATTCCTGTGAAATTAGTCGGTCTTGGAGAAAAAATGGACGACCTGCAAGAATTTAATACAGAACAGTATGTATATGGTCTTTTCTCTGGGATTATTGAAGAGGAAGAGGAATAACAGATACACATATGTGACGATTAAAAAGAGTTACCTACGATAGGTAGCTCTTTTTTTTGTCGGTGATGAAGTCAAAACTGCATGCAAAGAACGCGAATGTTGTAATAAAATCAAACAGAAGTATAGGATTACCGTTTTGAGGATTTTTTCAGTGGCTTTGAATCCTTATATATTAAATAGACGCTACTTTTTCTTTCATTTTCTATATATAACATATGAGAAAATATTTTTATGAAGAAAGGGAAGTGTTTAAAAATGGCAAAATATCGAATGATACGTACGAACCTTTGGAATAACCCGATTGTAGAGGAAGAAATGATGCCTGAGGAAAAATATTTTTACCTTTACCTTCTTACTAATCCACGTACAACACAAATTGGCATTTATCGTATAACGATCAAGCAAATTGCATTTTCATTAGGATTTCCGATTGATAGTGTCAAACTGTTAATGGACCGGTTCATTTATCATTATAAGCTAATCCGCTATAATCCGGAGACAAGGGAGCTCGCAATAAAAAATTGGGGGAAAGAGAATCAACTGAAGGGCGGGAAGCCTGTAATGGATTGTATAACGAAGGAATTAAAAGAAGTCAACGACATTTCGCTTATTCAATATGTTTCAGAATCGATCGATAGACAGGAAATTCGCAATCTCTATGAATCCTTTTGTAAATCTGGAAATTCCTTTAACAAGGAAGAGTGTGACGAAAATGAGGAGCATGCATGTCAAGGACCTGAATGTAATGAATCTAATGAAGCTTCATTGTACCTTTTTACGATACGTGGGGAAAAAGAAAAACAAAAAGAAAAAGAAAAACAAAAAGAAAATAAAAAAGAAAAACAACAACAAAAACAACAAGAGCTTTCCCCTAATTTAGAGAATGATCCGAATCGAGAGGAACAATCAAAAATAGAGAATCATGTAAAACTTCAAAAATCAAAACATGTGAAAGACATTGTTGAGTTTTGGGACAACAATGGATTCGGAGTTTCAAATATTCATGCAAAAGAGCAGTTGTTGTTGTGGTTAGATGAGCAAAGCTTTTCACAGCCTAAAGATGTGATTTTAAAAGCTTTAGAGATATCTTGTGCAAATAACAAGCGGAGGTTGAACTATGTCGTTGGAATTCTTAAAAATTGGAAAAATAGCTCATTACTAACTGTTGAAGCAATTGAAGCCGAAGAGCGAAACGAACGGCATGTACGATCTAAGCAATCAACCGAAGCAACTCCTGCTGGAAGAGCTATTCCAAGTGGCTTTACTCTTGATATTACAGCAGGTGAAGATGGGTACTGACAAAAGGTTATTATTTAAGCTTGATGAAGAGAATATTCCTGTATAAGGAACTAGGATTAGCCTTAATAGCTAGAAAGTAGCCAGCATAAGAAATCACGGACAATTTATGAATGTCTGATCAGAGTATTATCATGTCCAGTTCTTTCTGAATATAGAAATACCCAGCAAAAAACGTTTTCAAGTAAGTCTTACTTGTTTATACTTGACAACATAATATTCGGATTGTAGACTATAAAGATGTAAAGGTAATTCACTTAACAAAGGAGTGATACGGCATGATGCTTGAAAAAACGACTAGGCTTAATTACTTGTTTGATTTTTATCAATCACTATTAACGCCTAAGCAAAAAAGCTATATGTCGTTATATTACTTGGATGATTACTCCCTGGGTGAAATTGCGGAAGAATATAATGTGAGTAGACAAGCTGTTTACGATAACATTAAGCGAACTGAAGCAATGCTGGAGCAATATGAAGAAAAGCTATTATTATTTCAAAAATTTCTAAAGCGACAAGAGCTAATGAGTAAATTACGAGAGCATACTGCAGGTACCAAAAACAGTATGGAAGTTGATGCATTGCTTAGCGAACTTGAGAAATTAGATTAGGAGGCGGCATTATGGCATTTGAAGGATTAGCCGACCGACTGCAAAATACGATGGCGAAAATTCGCGGTAAAGGAAAAGTTTCCGAAGCGGATGTAAAAGAAATGATGAGAGAGGTTCGTCTTGCCCTGCTAGAGGCTGATGTTAACTTCAAAGTCGTAAAAGACTTCATTAAACGTGTAAGTGAACGCGCTGTTGGTCAAGAGGTTATGAAAAGCTTAACACCTGGTCAACAAGTCATTAAGGTTGTTAAAGAAGAACTTACCGAGTTAATGGGGGGAGAGCAAAGCAAAATTGCTGTGTCAACTCGTCCTCCTACAGTCATTATGATGGTTGGTTTACAAGGTGCTGGTAAAACAACTACCTCTGGAAAACTAGCTAACCTATTACGAAAAAAGTACAATCGTAAGCCGTTGTTAGTTGCTGCTGACATTTATCGTCCCGCTGCAATTAAACAGTTGCAAACGTTAGGCAAACAGTTAGATATGCCTGTTTTTTCGTTAGGTGATGAAGTTAGTCCAGTAGAAATAGCAACAAAGGCCCTTGAACACGCGAAGGAAGAGCACCTTGATTATGTCATTATTGATACTGCGGGTAGACTTCATATCGATGAAACATTAATGGAGGAACTTGAGCAGGTTAAAGCGATCGCAAAACCGGATGAAATATTCCTTGTCGTCGATGCTATGACTGGTCAAGATGCAGTAAACGTCGCAAAAAGCTTCAATGATCAACTAGGCTTAACAGGTGTTGTGTTAACAAAACTTGATGGTGATACTCGAGGTGGGGCAGCATTATCAATCCGCTCTGTCACAGAGACACCTATTAAATTTGTCGGTCTTGGAGAAAAGCTTGATGCCTTAGAAGCGTTTCATCCAGAACGGATGGCTTCGAGAATTCTCGGCATGGGCGATGTTCTTACGTTAATTGAAAAGGCCCAGTCAAATGTCGATGCTGAAAAAGCGAAAGAGCTTGAGCAAAAAATGCGAACAGCTTCTTTTACCTTTGACGATTTTCTTGAACAATTAGGCCAGGTTCGTAATATGGGGCCATTGGAAGACTTATTAGGCATGCTTCCCGGAGCGAACAAAATGAAAGGCCTTAAAAATGTTCAAGTCGATGAAAAGCAAATAAGTCATGTTGAGGCAATCATTCGCTCAATGACAAAGGCTGAAAAGCAAAATCCTGAAATCATGAATGCTTCAAGAAAAAAGAGAATTGCGAAAGGAAGCGGAACGTCTGTACAAGAAATCAACCGTCTCTTAAAGCAATTTGAAGATATGAAAAAAATGATGAAGCAAATGACGAACATGACAAAAGGAAAGAAAAAAGGCTTTAAATTTCCGTTTATGTAAAAAGAAAAACGGAAGCGATCTAGAAAAAAATAGTTGTAAAGCTATTATTTTAAAGGAATTTTCTTCTGACAAGAAAAAAACCTTTACATCTAATCATTTATTTGATAATATACTATCTTGTTGAAACATTTTCGGAGGTGCTTTATAAAATGGCAGTTAAAATTCGTTTAAAACGTATGGGAGCAAAAAAATCTCCTTTTTATCGTATTGTAGTAGCAGATTCTCGTTCACCACGTGATGGACGTTTTATCGAGGTTGTTGGAACATACAATCCTGTTGCACAACCAGCAGAAGTTAAAATCAATGAAGAATTAGCATTAAAATGGATGCAAAATGGTGCTAAACCTTCTGATACAGTTCGTAACTTGTTTTCAAAAGAAGGCATTATGGAGAAATTCCATAACGCAAAATTAAGCAAGTAATGACTGTTCAAGAGATGAAAGAGTTAATCGAAGCAATTGTTAAGCCACTTGTTGATTCACCTGATGAGATTGAAATAACTGAAATCGAATCAGATAATCAAATTACTTATCGCCTATCTATTGATAAGCAAGATATAGGCAAAGTAATTGGTAAACAAGGCCGTATAGCAAAAGCAATTCGAACTGTTGTTTATGCAGCAGGATCTAATTCATCTAAAAGAATTCAACTTGAAATCAATGACAAAAAAGGGTGAGGATGGTCCTCCCCCTTTTTTGTATTTATCCTGTACATTTAAACATGTAATCTAAAATTTTTATAATTCATCTGATAGAACTGATTAACGGTAGATACCTCTACTAAAAAGCTCTTAATTTTACGTGTATCATTATCTTTCATAATATATTAAAAAGTTCTTATAAGTATGAAGCTCTTATAGGGGAGGAACACTAATGAATATACTCCGCCAAGTCTATGTAAAACAGGTAATTACTGAGACAAGTAAGCAAACGTTAATCACACAATTCTCAAATAAAAAGGTCTTTTTAGAGCAAGAATGTGATCGATTATACTTTGAATATAAAAAGGTTGAAAAAACGAACAAACAGCTTGCTATACAATATTTAAAGGAAATTGAAAAAAGACGTGAGAAAATAAAGCTAGTAGAGTTTCAACTGCAGCAAGTACATACGTTACCACTTGGAAGTGAATTGAAGGAAAAGGAAGTAGAGGCAATCTTTGAGGTGAAGGTTGGGGATAATTGGGATGAATTAATGAAAGAAAAAACGATTGTTATAAAAGATGGCATAGTAGAACAAATACGTCTGAGGTGAAAAATAAATGAGCGAAAAATGGTTTAATGTCGGAAAAATCGTTAATACCCATGGGATTAGAGGGGAAGTTCGTGTTATTTCTAAGACAGATTTCGCGGATGAAAGATATCAACCTGGTAATACATTATATATTTTTAAAGAAGGCTCACAAGAACCAATAAAGGTCGTAGTTGAAAGTCACCGAGTTCATAAAAACTTTGACTTACTAACCTTTGAGGGAATGCACTCGATTCAAGATGTCGAACAATTTAAAGGCTCATTATTAAAGGTTGATGAAAATCAATTATCGGAATTAGATGAGGGAGAATATTATTTCCACGAAATCATTGGTTGTAATGTGTTTACTGACAATGGTGAAGAAATTGGAACTATTCGCGAGATCCTTGCTACTGGAGCGAATGACGTTTGGGTTGTAAAGAGAAAAGTGGGGAAGGATTTACTAATTCCTTATATTGATGAAATTGTCAAAGAGATTGATATAGATGAGAAAAAAATAATTATCACGCCAATGGAAGGGTTATTGGACTAATGAAAATAGACTTTTTAACACTTTTTCCAGAAATGTTTCATGGTGTATTAAATGAATCCATTTTAAAGAAGGCGCAAGAAAAGGAAGCTGTCTCTTTTCGAGTTATTAATTTTCGGGAGTATTCGGAGCATAAACACCATACAGTTGATGATTACCCATATGGTGGTGGGGCTGGAATGGTACTTAAACCTCAACCTATCTTTGATGCAGTTGAGGAAATTAAGAAGCAATCAGCATCTAACCCGAAAATCATTCTCGTTTGTCCTCAAGGTGAGAGATATACACAACGAAAAGCAGAGCAATTAGCGAAGGAAGATCATTTGCTTTTTATTTGTGGTCATTATGAAGGATATGATGAAAGAATTCGGGAGCATCTCGTAACGGATGAAATTTCTATCGGTGACTTTGTTTTAACAGGTGGAGAACTTGCTTCAATGGTCATTGCGGATAGTGTTGTTCGATTATTGCCTGGAGTTCTAGGGAATGTCGATTCTCCTGTTTTAGATTCTTATAGTTCTGGATTGCTAGAGCATCCCCATTATACAAGACCTGCTGATTTTCGTGGGATGAAGGTGCCGGAAGTGCTCTTATCAGGAAATCATAAGCGTATTGAGGAATGGAGAGAGCTTGAGTCGCTAAGGAGAACCTATACAAGAAGACCTGATTTATTAGAAACATATCCATTAACCGAAAGACAAAAGTCAATTATTAAACAGTGGAAAAATGAGAACTAGCTATTGTTTTCATTTTGCCTATATGGTATTATAAATCTTGTGACTTGCTAACATACCTTGTTTAGCAGTCTGTAAAACGATGTTCCGCTGCAATTAATAGATATTGGAATGAGCATCTGTTGGAAGGAGTTGAAAACGATGCAAAAACTAATTGAAGAAATCACAAAAGAACAATTAAAAACTGATTTACCTTCTTTCCGTCCTGGTGATACAGTACGTGTACACGTTAAAGTTGTTGAGGGTACTCGTGAGCGTATTCAGGTATTCGAAGGTGTTGTGATTAAGCGTCGTGGTGGTGGAATTAGCGAAACTTTCACAGTCCGTAAGATTTCTTATGGTGTTGGTGTTGAGCGTACTTTCCCTGTACACACACCAAAAATCGCGAAATTAGAAGTAATGCGTCGCGGTAAAGTTCGCCGTGCGAAACTTTATTACCTACGTAAATTACGTGGTAAAGCTGCACGTATTAAAGAAATTCGATAAGATTGCTTAGTGTATACTAAGTCTCATATATGGGTCAGTAGCAAGCTGCTGTCCGTATAATGAAAAGGAGCTTGTTTTCTAACAAGCTCCTTTTTCATCTCATAATCCTCGTCATTCAAATTTCAATAAAATATACGTATATAGACTAATGGTGTAATGAAGAAAAGGAAGATTGCAGCGTAAGGGAATAGTAAACGTAAATATGGTTGTATTTTCATGATTAGAGTGGGTGGTTAAATGACAAAAAAGAAAAATGAACTTCTTGAATGGCTAAAAGCATTACTTATTGCTATTGCTTTCGCTGCCGTCATAAGGTACTTCTTTTTTGCGCCGATTGTTGTAGATGGAATCTCTATGATGCCAACTTTACATACACAGGATAGAATGATCGTTAATAAATTTTCCTATAAGATTGGTGAACCGAAGCGGTTTGACATTGTTGTTTTTCATGCAACAGTTGATAAAGATTATATTAAAAGAGTCATTGGTTTGCCGGGAGATAAGGTTGAATACATAGATGATACGTTATATATCAATGGTGAAAAATATGAGGAGCCATATCTTGATAAGTACAAGGAGCAATTGATTGATGGTCCTTTAACAGAGCCGTTTGATTTAGAAAGCATCATCGGTCAATCAACGGTTCCAGAAGGCCACATTTTCGTCATGGGGGACAATCGTAGACAAAGTAAAGACAGCCGCCATATTGGTGTTGTTCCTATAAGTGAAGTTATGGGGAAAGCGAGTCTCGTTTACTGGCCGATTTCAAACTTCCGATTTGAATAAAAGAAAGAAGGTGTAAAGAATGACAATCCAATGGTTTCCCGGACATATGGCTAAGGCGAGAAGACAGGTTACCGAAAAAATAAAATTAATTGATATCGTTTTTGAACTTGTCGACGCAAGAATACCGATGTCATCAAGAAATCCAATGATTGATGAAATTATTTCATCAAAGCCACGGATCGTTTTATTGAATAAAGCAGATAAAGCAGATGCAGCCATTACAAAGCAATGGCTAGAGTACTTTAATGATAAGGATATTCCTGCGATTGCAATTGATGCACAAACAGGAACAGGACTAAAACAAATTACAACACTTTCGAAAGAACTGCTAAAAGCTAAATTCGATAAGATGGCTGAAAAAGGAATAAAGCCTCGTGCAATACGTGCCCTCATTATCGGTATTCCGAATGTTGGAAAATCCACATTAATAAATAGACTTGCTAAGAAAAATATAACGAAAACTGGAGACAGACCTGGAGTAACGACTGCCCAACAATGGGTCAAGGTCGGAAAAGAGCTTGAATTATTAGATACTCCTGGAATACTTTGGCCGAAATTTGAAGATCAACTCGTAGGTTTTAAACTTGCAACTACTGGGGCGATTAAGGATACAATTTTAAATCTTCAGGAAATAACGGTGTTTGCTCTAAACTTTTTGAAGGACCATTATCCAAACAGATTAAAGGAAAGGTATTCAATTGATGAGATACCGGACGATATTGTCGATCTGTTTGATGAAATAGGGAAAAAGCGTGGGTGTGTTATTTCAGGTGGTCAAATCGATTATGATAAAACATCTGAATTGGTTCTTAGAGAAATCCGAACTGATAAATTAGGAAGATTATCGTTTGAAATCCCGGAAAATTTCCAAGAAGAGTAGAAATTATGTAGGCTAAGGCTCGCGAGCGTAAATACTGGCGAGCCTTATTTATGTAAACTTTTTAGTAAAAGGCTATGTTAGAGGGCTAATGTTATCGTTTTATTCACTTTGTTCATTCGAGCGGATATATGAGACTTCTACATAAAGATGTGTGTTAATAGGTGAGCCCATAGTAGCTTAAGCTGTAGAGGCGCTACAAGCTACAGAAATCAACAGCCAGGTGTAAGAGAGCATAGTAAAAAGAAGAATTACCTTTATATATGGCAAAAGCTGCCGATAATACATATAGAGAGGGAAACATGAAGGTGTGAAATGATGCAATTAACGACAAAGGAAATCCAGAACAGGTTAGCAAACACAACAACTATTGACGATCCTTTTTTAGAGGAATGTAAGGCTGATTCCAGAAAAGGTGTCCAACAACTTGTCCAAAAATGGTTAAAAAACTATGAACAGGAAAAACGTTTACAGCAACAGTTTTATCAAATGCAAAAATATGAACGGATTGCTTGGGAAAAGGGCTATCATTTTATTGCAGGAATTGATGAGGTTGGGAGAGGACCGTTGGCAGGCCCAGTAGTTGCAGCAGCAGTCATTTTAAATAAGGAATGCTATTTACCAGGATTGACAGATTCCAAAAAGCTTACAAAGGCAGCAAGGGAAAAATACTTTGATTTAATCAAGGAAAATGCTGTAGCAATTGGGATCGGTATTGTTTCAGCGAAGATAATTGATGAAATAAATATATATGAAGCTACGAAACTAGCAATGAAACAAGCGATTGGAAATTTGGACATTGCCCCTGACTATTTATTAATAGATGCAATGAAACTAGATGTACCTATCGAGCAAGAATCAATTATAAAAGGGGACGCAGCAAGTATTTCAATTGCGGCTAGTTCGGTTATCGCGAAGGTAACTAGAGATAAAATGATGATGGAGCTAGCAGAGGAATATCATCAATATGGCTTTGACAAACATATGGGATATGGGACACAAACACATCTAGAAGCATTGAAACTCCACGGTGTAACAGATCATCATCGAAAAAGCTTTGCCCCAATAAAAGAGTTGGTCAAAGCAAACGTATAGTAAAATTGAGAGGGATAGGGACATGGAGCAAACAACTGGATTATCGAATCTAATAAGACAGACTTTTTCTAATTTAAAAAATTCCCAACCTCAACTGACATTAAAGGAAAATCAGGTGGTATTAGGTCAAGTGCAAAAGCTATTCCCTGAGCAAAAAGCACTTATACAAATCGGCCAAGCAACACTTGTTGCTCAACTAGAAACAGCGATCAAAGGTAATGAAAGCTATTGGTTTACTGTAAAAGGCACAGAACATACAGGGCTCAAGTTAAAGGTTATGAAACAGGTAGAAGGTTTACTTACTAATAAAATCGATACTGCGAAAGATTTACTGGAAGTATTTCAGTTGAAAAATACAAAGCAAAATCTAGCATTAACTAGGGAAATTTTAAAAGAAAATATCCCTATTACAAAGGAACAATTAGTAGCAGCAACAGATGTATTAAAAAATACGCCTAATACAATGTCATCCCAAGCGATTCATGCGATTGTTTTTGCCTTGAAGCAGAATTACCCAATATCAAATGAAATCATAAAATCATTAATGAGTATTCAAACTAGTACACCGCTAGTACAGCAAATTGATAAGGTGCTTCAATTAATACAAGCAGAAAATAATCAGTCTGGTGCAATAAAACAATTATATAATGTATTGTCAAATCTAACCGAAAATCAAACCGATCATTTTGACAAAAAGCTACTAGATTTAATGAAGAATCCCGAACAATTAAATGGTCACACACTTTCTAGCAAAGAGGTTCTGAATTTAAAAGAGCTGCACGTAAAATTAACGATGAGTAACGATGAGCAAATAAAAAGCATGCTCAAACAAGCGTTACAGCAAAATGAATATGGAATTGAAAAACCACAAATAGAGCAAGCTAGTTCATTACCTATTAAAGAGAATCAAAAATTAACGATGAGTAATCTCGAGCAAATAAAAACTTTACTCAATCAGTTAGTCCAACAAAACGAGCAGCCATTAAATAAAACGGGGTTAACCCAGCCTAGTAGTGCAATTCAGTTTAAGGAAAATCAACTGCTGTTAAGCCAGGATGAAATCATGCTTATTCGTAAATTAGCAGCTAATGTCCCCCTTTTGTCTGCGAAGGAAAATGTTTTGGATTTATTTAAAACATTAGATACCAAAATTGGATTACAAGATGAAGTGAAATTATGGGATCAGTTAATGAAAGGAAAAGAAGAGCTAGAAGGTTTATTATCACTGAAAAACAGTCTAATAGCTGCTAGGAATGAAATTGTTTCAACGTTAGCTCGGGAAGAGGTAGACCAATTGATTCATAGGTTTAATGGGCAAACGTTAATTCAGCAAGATAATGGTCCGACTCAACAGTTTATTAGCCAATACCCTCTTTTTTTACCTCACCATCAAACAGACCTGACAATTCAATGGGACGGAAAAAAACGAGAGGATGGTAGTATAGATCCTGCATTTTGCCGGATTATATTTTTCTTAAGTTTGCCAAGGTTAAAAGATGTCATGATTGATGTGCAAATACAAAATAGAGTGATGAATATCTCAATCCTCAATAATAATGCAGTATTGGCAGTACTAGTTGCTAGTAAAAGTGAAGAATTAAAACAAACGTTAGAAACGATGAATTACCGAATTTCATCAATTGCAGTTAAACCCTTTGAAAAAGAAAATAAGGTCAATATTGCTAACCAAGTACAAACAATAAAATCCTCACCATTCTATCAAGGAGTTGATTTGAAAATATGATGAGCAGAGAAGGGGGGAAGCCTAAAAAAGCGATCGCGTTAAAATATGAACCTACTAAAGAGGAAGCACCAAGAGTCATTGCAAAGGGGAAAGGGCATTTTGCAGAAGACATTCTTGAGGCAGCTAAAAAGAATAACGTTCATATACAAGAGGATCCGGCTCTTATAGAGCTTCTTTCAACGTTGGAAATTCATCAACAAATTCCTGAAGAATTATATGAAGCGGTAGCAGAAATATTTGCCTTCATTTATAAATTAGACAAAAGTCTGTAGGGGGAGTTTGCTTCCCCTAATATCTCCAAATGCTCGAAACTTCTCTTTTTAATCCTCAAAAGAATAACTCTTCAAAAATACCTTTTTTGAAAAAATAAAATTAATATTTAATAAAGGATTTTACTATTTTAAATTGAACGCTAGACAAGGCATAAAAGATTAATATAAAATGAAAGCGCAGTATATTTTTTATTCTTGCAAATTGTTAGGAGGATGGCAAATGAATATCCATGAGTACCAAGGGAAAGAACTCCTACGTAAATACGGAGTTTCTGTACCAAATGGACGAGTGGCTTTTTCTGTAGATGAAGCAGTTGAAGCTGCAAAAGAACTTGGAACAGAAGTAGTGGTAGTGAAGGCTCAAATCCATGCAGGTGGACGCGGAAAAGCTGGTGGGGTAAAAGTTGCTAAAAACCTTGATGAAGTTCGTACATATGCTGAAGAAATTCTCGGTAAAACGTTAGTGACACACCAAACAGGTCCTGAAGGGAAAGAAGTTAAACGCTTACTTATCGAAGAGGGCTGTGACATTAAAAAAGAATATTATGTTGGGCTTGTCTTAGACCGTGCTACATCACGTGTTGTTCTTATGGCTTCTGAAGAAGGCGGAACAGAAATTGAGGAAGTAGCCGAAAAGACACCAGAAAAAATCTTTAAAGAAGTTATTGATCCAGCTGTTGGTCTACAAGGCTATCAAGCTAGAAGAATTGCATTTAATATTAATATTCCGAAAGAATTAGTCGGAAAAGCAGCTAAGTTTATGATGGGCTTATACCAGGTTTTTGTAGAAAAGGATTGTTCAATCGCTGAAATCAATCCTTTAGTAGTTACTGGTGATGGCAATGTAATGGCACTTGATGCAAAATTAAATTTTGATTCAAATGCATTATATCGAAATAAAGATATTGTTGAATATCGTGATTTAGAAGAAGAGGATCCAAAGGAAATTGAAGCATCGAAATATGATTTAAGCTATATATCATTAGATGGCAATATCGGCTGTATGGTTAATGGAGCAGGTCTTGCGATGTCTACTATGGATATTATTAAGTACTATGGCGGCGAACCTGCAAACTTCCTTGATGTTGGGGGCGGTGCAACGGCAGAAAAGGTAACTGAAGCATTTAAAATTATCCTTTCTGACCAAAACGTAAAAGGGATTTTCGTCAACATCTTTGGTGGCATTATGAAATGTGATGTTATTGCAGAAGGTGTTGTTGAGGCAACAAAACAGGTTGGTCTGGAAATTCCGCTTGTTGTACGTCTTGAAGGAACAAATGTTGAATTAGGTAAGAAAATTTTAAATGAATCTGGTTTAAATATTACTTCTGCAGAGTCAATGGCTGACGGTGCACAAAAAATCGTTTCATTAGTAGGGTAAGAAAGGCAGGGGACAAACATGAGTGTATTTATTAATAAAGATACAAAAGTAATCGTACAAGGGATCACTGGTTCAACAGCACTTTTTCATACGAAACAAATGCTAGAATACGGTACGAAGATTGTCGGTGGTGTAACTCCTGGTAAAGGTGGAACAGAAGTAGAAGGTGTTCCAGTATTTAACACTGTTCAAGAAGCGGTTAAAGCTACAGGAGCTAATGCCTCTGTTATTTATGTACCTGCTCCTTTCGCTGCTGATGCGATTATGGAAGGTGTAGATGCAGAATTAGATTTAGTTATTTGTATTACTGAGCATATTCCTGTCATGGATATGGTAAAAGTGAAGCGTTATATGGAAGGGAAAAAGACTCGTCTAGTAGGACCAAACTGTCCAGGGGTTATTACACCTGAAGAATGTAAAATCGGCATTATGCCTGGATATATTCATAAAAAAGGACATGTTGGGGTTGTATCCCGTTCTGGAACACTTACTTATGAAGCTGTTCACCAATTATCACAAGCTGGCATCGGTCAATCGACTGCTGTAGGAATCGGTGGTGACCCTGTTAATGGCACGAACTTCATCGATGTATTAAAAGCGTTTAATGAAGATGATGATACATATGCTGTTATCATGATTGGTGAAATTGGAGGTACAGCGGAAGAAGAGGCTGCTGAATGGGTGAAAGCAAATATGACAAAGCCTGTTGTCGGCTTCATCGGCGGGCAAACAGCACCTCCAGGAAAACGTATGGGCCATGCAGGGGCCATTATTTCTGGTGGTAAAGGAACAGCTGAAGAGAAAATTAAAACAATGAATGCTTGTGGCATTAAAGTAGCGGAAACTCCATCAGTTATGGGAGAAACGTTGATTTCTGTTCTTGAAGAGCAAGGTTTATTGGAAAAATGTAAAACACATTAATTTCTACTATATAAAAGGACAGGTTGATAGCCTGTCTTTTTTTGAATGTTATTAAGCCATATTTGAAGTAGGAGTGAATAGGAAAACTCATTAAAGCTGTGACATAGAAAACGGTATATAATTGCCAATTCTTGACTCTAATAATGATAGTGAATGAAACCGAAATTAACGGAGGACAAGCATGGATGTAAAAACAAAAAGGTTATTTATATTATCGCATTGCAAAAGGATAAATAAACAATTACTTTCTCGTTTAAGCACCCAGGACTCAAGCTTCCATTCTTTTTTAATGCTTAACGAAGATGAATGGGAAATGAAGTTTCATATAAAAAAAGAGACGATTCGTTTAATAAAACAAGAATATCGTTCATATTCGTTTGAAGAGCTGTATACAACCTATCAAAAACAAAATATATCTTTTCTACCTATTTTTGATGAAAAATATCCTTCATTATTAAAAGAAATTCCAGACCCACCTCCATATTTATATTATAAAGGCGATATACGTCTATTGGACACACTTTATCTCCTTAGCGTTGTAGGAACAAGGCATCCAACTAATTACGGCCAGAAGGCGCTTGAAACCGTCTTAAAGCCACTTATAAATATGAACTGGGTAATCGTAAGTGGATTAGCGAAAGGAATTGATACGTTTGCTCACGAAGCAGCAATCGCTCATGGTGGTAGAACAGTTGCTGTGATTGCAGGAGGATTAAATCACCTTTATCCTCGGGAAAATAGGCCATTAGCAAACCAATTGATGGAACATCATCTTATCCTCTCTGAACATTCTCCTTCAACACCTCCACAGAAATGGCATTTTCCAAAGAGAAACCGTATTATTAGTGGATTATCGTTGGGAACGTTAATTGTACAAGCGAAGAAGCGGAGCGGCTCGTTAATTACTGCTTATCAAGCATTAGAACAAAATCGAGAAGTTTTTGCGATACCAGGCTCGATTTTTGACGATTTTAGTGCTGGGACAAATGAACTAATTCGCAATGGTGCAAAATTAGTCATGGATGCAAATGATATCTTAGAAGAATTCTATTTAAAATGATGGAAAGATGGAATAAAGCTCTGTATTTCGAAAAATAAACCCAATTGAACAAACAGTTAGTCTCCAACATTTAAAATAAGAAAGGAAAAAGTGGAGGGGAGAAACAGCATTGTGAAAAGAAATAAGCCAAATGCTGCGTTGATACCATTAAAATTTTTATTGACAAAGCGCAAAATGTGACTAAATGAAGAGAGCAATTCGAATAAATATTGTGAATATATATATTCATTCACTTTATTTTAGGATATGATTAATGTAATTTCTTTATTTTAAGTTTGACAAATCACCTGAGAATATTTAATAATAGTGGAGATTTAAATGTTCAGCAATAAGTATCATTAAAGTGGATAGATTAAAAGAAATTATATGCTGACCTTTTTAGAGGTCAATGGAAGACTTAAATGAAAAAATAGTTTTAATAAGAAGAAAAATAAGTAAAAATAAAATCACATTCATTTAATCTTTTAATAAATATAGATAAAGAAATAAAAGAGAGAATACCTCTTAAGGAGGACATTATGTATGGCGGATTATTTAGTCATTGTGGAGTCACCTGCAAAGGCGAAAACAATTGAACGGTATTTAGGAAAAAAATATAAAGTAAAGGCTTCGATGGGACATGTTCGGGATTTACCTAAAAGTCAGATAGGTGTAGATGTAGAACAAAACTTTGAACCGAAGTATATTACGATTAGAGGAAAAGGGTCTGTGCTGAAAGAACTGAAAACAGCCGCAAAGAAAGCGAAAAAAGTTTTTCTAGCAGCCGACCCCGACAGAGAAGGAGAAGCTATCGCTTGGCATTTAGCGCATAGTTTAGATTTAGACGTAAATTCTGATTGTCGAGTAGTTTTCAACGAAATTACAAAGGATGCAATTAAAGAATCATTTAAACATCCACGGTCTATTAATAAAGATCTCGTTGATGCACAGCAAGCGCGTAGAGTTCTTGACCGTTTAGTAGGGTATAAAATTAGTCCTATTTTATGGAAGAAAGTGAAAAAAGGATTAAGTGCTGGGCGTGTCCAATCTGTAGCTGTAAGACTTATTATTGATAGAGAAAAAGAGATAAAAGCATTTGTCCCTGAAGAGTATTGGTCAATCGATGGCCAGTTTTTAAAAGGGCAAAAGGAATTTGAGGCATCCTTTTATGGAGTAAAGGGTGAAAAGAGAGAATTAAGTTCTGAAGAAGAAGTAAATTCAATCTTAAAAGAAATTAGCGGAAATAAATTTACCGTTGAAAAGGTAACGAAAAAAGAACGAAAAAGAAATCCAGCTGTTCCTTTTACAACATCAACTCTCCAGCAAGAGGCAGCGAGAAAATTAAATTTTAGAGCAAAGAAAACTATGATGATTGCTCAACAGCTCTATGAAGGAATAGATTTAGGAAAAGATGGTACTGTTGGTTTAATTACTTATATGAGAACGGATTCTACGAGAATATCTGAAACTGCTCAAGCAGAGGCTTCTAGCTTTATTAATGAAAAGTTTGGTGAAGAATTTTTAGGCGCTAAAACAAAGACTGCAAAGAAAAATTCAAACGCACAGGATGCTCATGAGGCTATTCGCCCAACGTCAACATTACGAGAGCCAGCTGTAGTGAAAGAATTTCTAAGCAGAGATCAATTTCGTTTATACAAATTAATTTGGGAACGCTTTGTTGCTAGCCAAATGGCATCAGCAGTTTTGGATACGATGAGTGTTGACCTTACTAATAATGGTGTGTTGTTTAGAGCTACTGGTTCAAAAATTAAGTTTCCTGGCTTTATGAAGGTGTATGTAGAAGGAAACGATGACCAAGTTGAAGAAAAGGACAGATTGTTGCCAGATTTAAAGGAAGGCGATGAAGTTTTTTCAAAAGATATTGAACCTGCCCAACACTTTACCCAACCGCCACCACGTTATACAGAGGCAAGGCTAGTAAAGACACTTGAGGAATTAGGGATTGGGCGTCCATCAACATATGCACCAACATTAGATACGATTCAAAAAAGAGGCTATGTTGCCCTTGATAATAAACGGTTCGTTCCAACGGAGCTAGGAGAAATTGTTTCAGAGCTCATGATGGAGTTTTTTCCGGAAATTATTAATGTTGAATTCACTGCAAACATGGAGAGCAGTCTTGATGAAGTAGAGGAAGGCAACATTGAATGGATAAAAATAATCGATGATTTCTATAAGGATTTTTCTCCACGACTTGAAAAAGCAGAAAATGAAATGGAGAAAATTGAGATTAAAGATGAACCTGCTGGTGTAGATTGTGAAGAATGTGGCCATCCTATGGTGTTCAAAATGGGGAGATTTGGTAAGTTCATGGCGTGCTCTAATTTTCCCGATTGTCGCAATACGAAACCAATTGTAAAGGACATCGGTGTTCAATGTCCTAGTTGTAAAGAAGGCACAATTGTTGAACGAAAAACAAAAAAACGTAGAATTTTCTATGGATGTAGCAGGTATCCAGAATGTGAATTCCTTTCATGGGATAAACCAGTACCAAGAAGTTGTCCAAAATGTAATCATATGCTTGTCGAGAAAAAGCTGAAAAAAGGCGTACAAGTACAATGTGTAGAATGTGATTATAAGGAAGAACAACAAAAGTAGGTGAGCGGAATTTAGCTCACCTCTTTATCATTATAATAACGCGATGAATGCAAGAATTTTTAACAGAGTGATTTTTTGATTTTTAACATGGAGGGAAATGACAGATGAATAATCAAGCAGTAAATGTAATAGGGGCCGGATTAGCTGGAAGTGAAGCAGCATGGCAGTTAGCTAAACGAGGGATTCAAGTCAATTTGTTTGAAATGCGACCTGTTAAACAAACGCCTGCACACCATACAGATAAATTTGCAGAACTTGTATGCAGTAATTCATTAAGAGCAAATACGTTAACAAATGCTGTTGGTGTATTAAAAGAAGAAATGAGAATATTAGATTCAGTTATCATTAAGGCTGCTGATGAATGTGCAGTACCTGCTGGTGGTGCGTTAGCAGTTGATCGACATGAGTTTGCAGCTAAAGTAACAGAATTAGTGAAGGGTCACCCGAATGTTACAGTCATCAATGAGGAAGTTGGGGAAATCCCATCAGGGCCGACAATTATTGCAACAGGACCACTTACTTCAAAACGTTTGTCAGAGCAGCTACAAGCATTAACTGGAGAAGAATATCTTTACTTTTATGATGCAGCAGCACCAATTATTGAAAAAGACAGCATCGATATGGACAAGGTTTATTTAAAATCCCGCTATGATAAGGGAGAAGCAGCATATTTAAATTGTCCAATGACAGAGGAAGAATTTGATCGTTTTTATGAAGCGTTAATTTCTGCGGAAACTGTGCCGTTAAAGGAATTTGAGAAGGAAATTTTCTTCGAGGGCTGCATGCCGATTGAAGTGATGGCACAAAGAGGGAGAAAAACGATGCTTTTTGGCCCATTAAAGCCAGTTGGTTTAGAGGATCCAAAAACAGGGAAAAGACCATATGCAGTCGTTCAATTGCGCCAGGATGATGCTGCTGGTACTTTATATAATATAGTAGGATTTCAAACTCATTTAAAATGGGGACCACAAAAGGAAGTGCTTTCCCTTATTCCGGGGTTAGAAAATGCAGAAATCGTTCGCTATGGGGTTATGCATCGAAATACATTTATTAACTCACCAAGACTATTGAATCCGACATATCAATATAAAAATCGCGATGATTTATTTTTTGCAGGACAAATGACAGGTGTTGAAGGATATGTTGAATCAGCTGCTTCAGGTCTTGTTGCAGGCTTAAATGCTGCTCATCTTGTCCAAGGTAAAGAGCTAATTAAATTTTCAAATGAAACTGCAATCGGAAGTATGGCACACTATATTACGAATACAAATGCAGATAATTTTCAACCGATGAATGCGAACTTTGGTATTTTTGCAGATTTACCGGTAAGAATAAAAAGTAAAAAAGAACGAAATGAAATGCATGCGAATCGAGCGTTAGAAACAATTCGAAAAATTTCGAAAAATATATAGAAACCATTTGCAAGGGCTACTAAAGTTATGATAACATTTAGTAGCCCTTGTGAGGTGTTTATATGAAAAATGTTAACGTTTGTTTAAATTTCTTCATAGAATATTTACAAATTGAGAAAAATTACTCACAATATACAATTGTGAGTTATATTTCTGATATTGAGGATTTCTTTACCTTTATGAAGAAGGAAGTTATCCAACATCTAGAGGATATTACATATCATGATATACGACTTTATTTAACCACATTACATAAGAGGAATTACTCTAGAAAATCGATTTCAAGGAAAATCTCTTCATTAAGGAGCTTCTTTAAGTTTCTTGTACGGGAGGAAAAACTTAAGGATAATCCGTTTACATTGGTGTCACTTCCTAAGCGAGAACAAAAAATACCGAAGTTTTTATATGAAGAGGAAATTGAAAAGCTATTTGCCGTTTCTGACCTGCAAACACCTTTAGGGCAAAGAAATCAGGCGATTCTAGAAGTATTGTATGGAACAGGCATCCGTGTAAGTGAATGTTGTAACATTAAGATGTCGGATATTGACTTTGCAATTGGTACAGTTTTGGTAAATGGAAAAGGTGGGAAACAAAGGTACGTCCCTTTTGGTAGCTTTGCTCATGATGCAATTGAACAATATGTTCACGATGGTAGGAAACAATTAATCAGTAAACGAAAAGCATCTGAGGATCATTCTTATTTATTTGTAAATCATCGTGGCGATCCTATTACAGATCGTGGGATTCGTCATGCCTTAAATGAAATGATTAAAAAAGCATCATTAACACTTCATATCCATCCTCATATGTTTAGACATACATTTGCAACACATCTATTAAATGAAGGTGCAGATATGCGAAGTGTACAAGAATTATTAGGTCATGCACATTTATCTTCCACTCAAGTATATACACATGTTACGAAGGAGCATTTAAAGAAAATTTACATGTCACATCACCCTCGTGCATAACGAAAAGTCTAAGGAGGTAATAAAATGTCACAATTTCATGCTACAACAATTTTTGCTGTTCGTCATAATGGAAAAGCTGCAATGGCAGGCGATGGTCAAGTTACATTCGGTAATGCAGTAGTGATGAAGCATACAGCAAAAAAGGTTCGGAAAATATTTAATGGAAAAGTAATTGCTGGTTTTGCTGGCTCAGTTGCAGATGCTTTTACATTATTTGAGCTCTTTGAAAACAGACTTGAAGAATATAATGGAAATCTTCAACGTGCAGCTGTAGAACTTGCAAAGGAATGGCGTAGTGATAAGGTTTTGAGAAAACTTGAAGCGATGCTCATTGTGATGAATGAAAAAGACTTATTACTAGTATCTGGAACAGGTGAAGTAATTGAACCTGATGATGGTATCCTTGCGATTGGATCTGGTGGTAATTATGCGTTATCTGCAGGGAGAGCATTGAAGCGTTATGCCGGCGATAGTCTAACTGCAAAAGAAATTGCGAAAAACGCGTTAACAATTGCTGGGGAAATTTGTGTATATACAAATCAAAATATTATAGTCGAAGAGCTTTAATAAAGGAGGCTATTTACGTTGAGTAAAGAACTAACACCAAAACAAATTGTTGAACGGTTGGATCAATACATTGTAGGGCAAAAGGATGCGAAAAAAGCAGTAGCTGTTGCCTTACGAAATCGCTATAGAAGAAGCCTGCTAAGTGAAAAGCTAAGAGATGAAGTTGTACCGAAAAATATTCTGATGATAGGACCAACAGGTGTTGGGAAAACAGAAATTGCCAGAAGAATAGCAAAAATTGCAAGGGCACCATTTATTAAAGTTGAAGCAACAAAATTTACTGAGGTTGGATATGTCGGTAGAGATGTTGAATCAATGGTAAGAGATTTAGTTGAGACAGCTGTTCGCCTTGTCAAAGAGGAAAAAATGACAGATGTAAAAGGTGCTGCTGAAGAAAACGCCAATAAGCGGTTAGTTGAACTTTTAGTGCCTGGAAAGAAAAAGCAATCAACTGTAAAAAATCCATTGGAAATGTTATTTGGTGCTGCAAATCAGGCGCAAGAGGACAATGAGCCAGCAAATGATGAGGAAAGTCTGAAAGAAAAACGGAAAAGAATCGCTCATCAACTCGCATTAGGTGAATTAGAGGATCACTATGTTACAATAGAGGTGGAGGAACAACAACCATCTATGTTTGATATGCTCCAAGGATCCGGTATGGAACAAATGGGGATGAATATGCAGGACGCATTAGGAAGTCTAATGCCAAAAAGAAAGAAAAAGCGCAAACTTACAATAAGGGAAGCAAGAAAAGTATTAACAAATGAAGAGGCAAGTAAACTAATTGACATGGATGAAGTAACACAGGAAGCGGTTGTGCGCTCAGAGCAAACTGGCATCATTTTCATTGATGAAATTGATAAAATTGCAGGAAAATCTAAAGGTGGTTCAACTGCAGATGTATCTAGAGAAGGAGTGCAAAGAGATATTTTACCAATTGTTGAGGGGTCAACAGTTGTGACGAAATATGGAACTGTTAAAACAGACCATGTTCTCTTTATTGCTGCAGGGGCTTTTCACATTTCGAAGCCTTCTGATCTTATTCCTGAACTTCAAGGGAGATTCCCAATTCGTGTTGAATTAACAAAGCTAAGTGTTGATGATTTTGTGAAAATTCTCGTTGAACCAGACAATGCATTATTAAAACAATATACAGCTTTAATACAAACTGAAGGTATACAATTAGAATTTTCAGACGATGCTATACGTAAGATAGCTGAAGTTGCATTTGAAGTGAACCAAAACACAGATAACATTGGTGCTAGAAGATTACATACAATTCTTGAGCGGCTTTTAGAAGATTTATCCTTTGAAGCACCTGACATAAACCTTGAGAAAATCGTGATCACGCCTCAATATGTTGAAGATAAGCTAGGGGAAATATCAAAAAACAAAGATTTAAGTCAATTTATTTTATAACAATTAAATACAGGAGGAACCATTATGGCTCTATTACAAAAAACACGTACAATCAATGCTATGCTTCAAAAGGCTGCTGGGAAGCCAGTAAACTTTCGAGAAATGGCAGAAACATTAAGTGATGTGATTACTGCGAATATCTTCGTAGTAAGTCGCAGAGGGAAATTATTAGGTTTTGCTATTAACCAGCAAATTGAAAATGATCGTATGAAAAAAATGCTTGAAGAACGTCAATTTCCAGAGGATTATACGAACAGCCTTTTTAATATTACAGAAACATCTTCTAATATCGATATAAATAGCGATTACACAGCGTTTCCTGTTGAAAATCGTGACCTATTTAAAAATGGCCTTACAACAATTGTACCGATTAATGGTGGTGGAGAAAGACTAGGTACATTAATCCTTGCTAGAGTACAAGATGAATTTGCTGATGAGGATTTAATTCTGGCAGAATACGGTGCTACTGTTGTTGGCATGGAAATTCTTCGTGAAAAAGCGGAGGAAATTGAGGAAGAAGCTCGTAGCAAAGCTGTAGTACAAATGGCAATTAGCTCTCTTTCATATAGTGAGCTTGAAGCAATTGAGCATATTTTCGAGGAATTGAGCGGAAATGAAGGGTTATTAGTTGCTAGTAAAATTGCTGACAGAGTAGGAATTACTCGTTCAGTTATTGTCAATGCTCTACGTAAATTAGAGAGTGCTGGGGTTATTGAATCTCGTTCTCTAGGGATGAAAGGAACATATATTAAAGTACTAAATGATAAATTTTTAATTGAACTAGAGAAAATTAAAGCAAATTAAGGGAAAAGGCTGTCTGACAGGTGATATGTTAGACAGCCTTTTTATAATGGTCTTACATCGTTTGAAATGGAGATAAGACGTACATAGATAGCAATCAAGAGTATGGATAGTTCTTTGAACGTTTAAGGGATATTTTGAATCCTCTAAGTTAAGCGCATTATGATGTGATCTAGCTTTCCTTGGCATAATGTCAGGAGAGAATTTCATTAAGCCTATTTCTTGAGATGTGACTCGTTTTTGAAGATAGGAAATAATTCACCTTTTCTTTTTTTAATGAGAGTAATGCAACTCACTTCTTATAAATCGATTGTTTCTCTTTGCTTCTCTGAATGAAACCTCTGTACTATAAACACTAAATTTCAATTTACATCTAAAGTACTATGAAAATGAAAAAAAAATTTCGTCTATTTTTGTCGTAATATATGGTATTTTTGTATATAGTGTTTATTAGAACAATCCTCCCTAATTGGAACACACCTTGTTCCACATAATTAAGTTCCTAAAAATAGGACTTTTTTACTCATTTTGTCACTTTTGAGTAAATCCGACTTTTTTTTCAAAAGACTTCATAGACTTTAAGACTATAATTTCATACAATTAATGTTGCAAATAGCATATTTCGACATTATTCTAAAATCGTTATTTTTATCTTTTAAGAGGTGGATATATGAATTTATTTTCGAGTTCAATTAGTACTTTAGAACGTGCTATCGGACAAGCGACTACTAAGCAAAAAGTTATATCAAATAATATTGCAAATGTCGATACTCCTAATTATAAGGCGCAAGAGGTTCGGTTTGATTCTACATTAAATAATGAAATGCAAAAATTACAAGCGACTAAAACGAACAGCAAGCATATTGATTTTGGTGGTTCAACTACTTCCGATTATCGTATTGTTACGAATAATGATACGAGTTATCAGCAAAATGGAAATAATGTTGATATAGATAAAGAAATGACAGAAATGGCCAAAAATCAAATTCAATATAACGCGTTAATTGACCGTTTAAGCAGTAAATTTAATTCGTTAAAAACAGTTATAAAAGGTGGAAATTAATCATGTCGATCTTTCAATCTATTAATACATCTGCTTCAGCATTAACTGCTCAACGTGTTCGTATGGATGTTATTTCTTCAAATATGGCAAATATGGATACAACAAGAGGGGAGTTAGTTGATGGTGAATGGCAACCATATCGTAGGAAAATGGTTGTGACACAACCTCAAGGTAGTCAATTCTCATCTTTATTAAATAAGGCTATGGGCTCATCTGAAAATAGTAATGGTGTTAAAGTAACAGAAATTGTAGAAGATGAAACACCGTTTGAGCTAGTGTATGACCCTGAACACCCAGATGCCAATGACGAAGGGTATGTTGCTATGCCAAATGTAGACCCTTTAAAAGAAATGGTGGATTTAATAAGCAGTACAAGATCTTATGAGGCGAACGTAACGACAATGAATGCGACAAAAAGCATGCTGATGAAAGCACTAGAAATTGGAAAATAGGTGATAGATATGGTCAACGGTATAAATCCATTTCAGTTTAATACAAATGCAATTCAAACGAAAAGCAACAATAGCTTTGCAATTAATCAAACTGAAAATAAAGCTAGCTTTGCAGATTCACTAAAACAAGCGATTGAACAAGTAAATAAATCGCAAGTGGAATCAGACAAGATGACAGAGGCGCTTGCTACTGGTGCGAATGTCGAATTACACGATGTCATGATATCAGCTCAAAAGGCTAGCGTTACAATGACACTGGCAGTAGAAGTAAGGAATAAAGCGATTGAAGCTTATCAAGAAATGATGAGAATGCAAGTATAGTAATTGTTCTTATCTTAAGAACGGTTATAGGTAACTACGAAAATAGCAAATGTCATCATAACCGGGGGACTTTATGGAATGAATGAAAAATTTAAAAATACAAAAACGAAATTTTTAGAAATGTGGCAACGTAAATCAAAGATGCAAAAATCGTTAATTCTATCAGGTCTCCTATTCTTTTTCGTTTTCGCTGGAGTATTAACATATTTCCTGTCGAAACCAAACTTAGTTCCTTTATATTCGAACTTATCTCCAGCAGAAACCGGACAAATAAAGGAAACACTTGATAGTAAAGGAATACAGTCTGAGATAACGAATAATGGTTCGACGATACTTGTGCCAAAAGAGCAAGTTAATACTTTGATGGTCGAACTTGCAGCTGAAGGAGTTCCTGATTCGGGGACAATTGATTACTCATATTTTGGTAAAGATTCAGGCTTCGGAATGACTGATAAAGAATTCGATGTCATTAAGCTTAAAGCTACACAAACAGAATTGGCTAACTTAATGAAGGGGATTGAAGGAGTAAATGATGCTAAGGTTATGATAAACCTTCCTGCAGAATCCGTTTTTGTTGGAGAACAGGCGGAAGGCTCATCAGCATCGGTCGTACTCGATTTAAAACCAGGTGCACAGTTAGACCAGGATAAAGTCAATGCACTTTTTCATTTAGTTTCAAAGAGTGTACCGAATCTTACTACCGATAATATCGTTATCATGGACCAAAACTTTAATTACTACGATTTAAATAATGGCACAAATTCTACCCTTGGTGGGAGCTATGCATCACAACAAGAAATTAAATCACAAATTGAACAAGATATTCAACGTGATGTGCAAAAATTACTTGGAACAATGATTGGACAAGACAAAGTTGTTGTTTCGGTAACAACAGATATTGATTTCACACAAGAAAATCGAGAAGAAAATCTAGTTTCTCCAGTTGTTGAAGGCAGTGATGAAGGAATTGCTGTCAGTGTAGAAAGAATTACTGAAGCTTATACAGGGAATGGTGCTCAAGCTGCTGGTGGTGTTAATGGTACAGGTGAAGATGATGTCCCAGGCTACGAAGCAACAACCGAAGCAACTGGCGACGGTGATTACGAGAAAATTGAAGAACGAATCAATAATGAGGTTAATCGAATCAATAAGCAAATTGTCGAGAGCCCATATAAAATACGCGATATCGGTATTCAAGTTATGGTTGAGCCTCCAGAGCCTGATAACCCTGCATCATTTACGGCTGAAAGAGAGGCAGATATACAACAAATCCTTTCGACTGTTGTGCGGACTTCAATTAATAAAGATACAACTGAAGAACCATTAACAGATGAAGAAATAGCTGAAAAGGTTGTTGTATCTGTGCAACAATTTGATGGTAAACAAGAAATGACAGAAACGGAGTCAGCCCAAGTAATACCACTATGGGTTTACATTGTTGCGGGCGTTTTACTACTTGCCATCATCATTCTAGTCATCTTATTAGTAAGAAAAAGAAAACAAGATGATGAGGATTTCGAAGAGGACGAAGAAGATATTATCCAAGAACGAATACGTGTAAAAGATATTAATGATGAAGTAGAAACAGAGGGTACTGTTCGTAGAAAACAACTGGAAAAAATGGCTAAGGAAAAGCCAGAGGATTTTGCAAAGCTTTTACGTAGTTGGATTTCAGAGGATTAGGAGGTTAAGAACTTATGGCGAAAAAGGATAATCAAACATTAACAGGTAAGCAGAAAGCGGCCATTCTCTTAATCTCACTAGGACCAGAAGTTTCTGCATCGATTTATAAGCATCTTTCTGAAGAGGAAATCGAGAAGTTAACACTTGAAATTTCCGGAGTTAGAAAAGTAGAGGCACAGAAAAAGGAAGAAATTATTGAAGAGTTTCATGAAATAGCAATGGCTCAGGACTATATAAGTCAAGGTGGAATTGCCTATGCGAAACAAATACTTGAGAAGGCTTTAGGAGAGGATAAAGCTTCAAATATTATTCATCGCCTAACATCATCGCTACAAGTAAGACCATTTGATTTTGCTAGAAAGGCAGATCCAGCTCAAATATTAAATTTTATTCAAAATGAGCATCCACAAACAATTGCTTTAGTGCTGTCATATCTTGAGCCAGCACAATCAGGGCAAATATTATCTGAGCTGCCACAGGAATTGCAAGCAGATGTCGCAAGAAGAATCGCGATGATGGACCGAACATCACCCGAAATCATTAACGAAGTAGAGCAAATCTTAGAGCGTAAGCTTTCTTCAACGGTAACACAGGATTATACACAAACCGGTGGAATTGAAGCAGTTGTCGAGGTATTAAATGGTGTTGATCGCTCTACCGAGAGAACGATTTTAGATTCATTAGAAATACAAGATCCAGTTCTCGCAGAAGAAATTAAAAAGAGAATGTTCGTATTTGAGGATATTGTTACTCTTGATAATCGCGCAATTCAACGTGTGATCCGAGATGTCGAAAATGACGATTTAATGCTTTCTCTTAAAGTGGCTAGTGAGGAAGTTAGAGATGTTGTCTTCAAAAATATGTCAACTCGTATGGTTGATACATTTAAAGAAGAAATGGAATACATGGGACCTGTCCGTCTTCGTGACGTTGAGGAAGCACAATCTAGAATTGTAAGTGTAATTAGAAGACTTGAAGAAGCTGGTGAGATCGTCATTGCACGTGGTGGAGGAGATGATATTATTGTCTAGGCTTATAAAGTCACAATTCACCAATAAAGACGAGCAAAATAAACAGCCAATTTCGGTAGTTGGGATTAGAGAGCTGTTACAGGAAAAGTATAAAAACGAGGATTATCAAGACTCAGTAACTGCTGAGAAGTCCTCGTTTATCATTCAGTCTGCAAAAGAAGAAGCGGAACAAATGATCCATTCTGCTCGAATGCAGCAGGAGACTCTCTATAAACAAATTGAGGAAGAACGAAATTTATGGAATACAGAAAAAGCGCAATTGTTTGAGCAGACGAGACAAGAGGGTTATGCCGAAGGAATGGAGCTAGGGCGAAGAGAAGCATTGCACAAATACGAAAGCTTTATCCAGGAATCTCAGAAAATTATCGATCTGGCGAAAAAAGAATACGATGAAAAAATTCAATCTTCGGAAAATGTTATTTTAGAAATTGCGATCAAAGTAGCTGAGAAAATCATTTCCACAAAACTAAATGAATCAGCAGAAACTTTCCTTTCCTTAGTTAAACAAGGATTACATGAAGTGAAGGAATATGAAAATATTAAAATTCACATACATCCTTCAAACTATGATTATCTTTTGAGTCAAAAGGAAGAATTGAAGCAAATCGTAACAAATGAGACAGACCTTAATATGTATGCGAATGCTGAATTAAACGAAAACGATTGTTATATTGAATCATCCTTCGGGCGAATTGATATTAGTGTTGATACACAATTGGAACAATTAAAGCAGCAGTTAATACAATTGCTAGAAGGTAATGAGAGGTGAATCTCAAGTTGCGAGCTTATGACTTACTACACACAATTGACAGCTTAGATTCCTATAAACGCTACGGAAAAGTGAAAAAGGTAGTTGGCCTAATGATTGAATCAAGAGGTCCAGATAGCTCGATTGGTGATTTATGCTATATATACACTGGTGTGAATAAAACGACAAAAATTCCTGCAGAGGTTGTTGGGTTTAAAGATGAAAACGTATTGCTCATGCCATTTGAGCAAGTATCAGATATTTCACCAGGCAGTATTGTAGAAGCTACTAATAAGCCATTAATGGTCAAGGTTGGTTCTGGATTAATTGGAAAAGTAGTTGATGCATTTGGAAATCCTTTGGATGAAACAATGCTACCTAAGGGCTTATCAAATGTTCCAACAGATCAAATGCCACCAAATCCAATGAAGAGACCCCCTATAGACGAAAAGATAGAAGTTGGGGTACGTGTGATAGACAGTTTATTAACTGTTGGTAAAGGACAGCGTGTTGGTATTTTCGCAGGTAGCGGTGTTGGGAAAAGTACATTAATGGGTATGATCGCAAGAAATACAAATGCCGATATTAATATTATTGCACTTGTTGGAGAACGTGGTCGTGAGGTTAGGGAATTTATTGATAGAGATTTAGGTCCAGAAGGTCTGAAAAGATCAATTGTTATTGTTGCAACCTCTGACCAACCGGCATTGATGAGATTGAAGGCTTCCTATACCGCAACGGCAATTGCAGAATATTTTCGAGATAAGGGTCTTAGCGTTATGTTTATGATGGACTCAGTTACTCGTGTAGCAATGGCGCAGCGTGAAATAGGACTTGCTGTTGGTGAACCACCAACGACAAAAGGCTATACACCTTCAGTATTTGCAATATTGCCAAAACTGCTCGAAAGAACTGGTACAAATGAACACGGATCAATTACAGCCTTTTACACTGTCTTGGTAGATGGTGATGATATGAATGAACCAATAGCAGATACGGTGCGTGGAATATTAGATGGACACATCGTTTTGGACAGGGATTTAGCAAACAAAGGGCAATTTCCTGCAATCAATGTGTTAAAAAGTATAAGTCGGGTCATGAACAATATCGTCGAGCCCGAACATCGTCAATCGTCAACTAGATTACGGGATCTCTTATCCACCTATTTAAATTCTGAAGACTTAATTAATATTGGGGCATATAAGAGAGGCTCCTCTCGAGAAATTGATGAGGCGATTAAATTTTATCCGAAAATTGTTTCTTTTCTTAAGCAAAATGTAGAAGATAAAGTGACAATCGAGCAAAGTATCCAAACACTTATCAAGCTAGTAGAAACAGGTGAAATGTCATGACGTATCAATTTCGTTTTCAAAAAATATTGGATATTAAAGAAAATGAAAAAGAGAAATCTTTAGCTGAATACAATCAATCGGTTGCAGATTTTGAAAATGTTGCGAATAAACTCTATGACTCTATGAAGCAAAAGGAAGTTTTAGAGGAAAACACGATTTCTAAGCTAAATCAAGGAATGTCCGTTCAAGAAATCAGACATTACCAACAGTTTGTAACGAATTTAGAAAAGACAATTTCCCATTATCAAAAGCTTGTTCAATTATCTCGTAAGCGGATGACAGAAAAACAAATGAAACTTATGCAGCACAATATAGAAGTGAAAAAATATGAAAAATTAAAAGAAAAACAGAAAATGAGCTACACCGCTTCAATGAATCAACTAGAGAATAAACATATGGATGACCTCTCGATTCAGTCGTATATGTATCATGGAAATTAGGTGAAAGTAGATGGAAAACGAGAAACATGAGTATGGGAAATTTCAATGGTTTATCTTTGTCATATTAATTCCAGTTCTATTCACAATCACTCTCGTCGTCGTTATTCTTTCCGTTGCAGGGGTTGATATTTTAGGTAAAACGAAAGCTGTCTTAGCGGAAGTTCCAATAGTAGAAAAGCTTTTTGACGATGAAAAAGAGAAGCAAGATAAAGGTGAAACTGTTCAATCAGACAAGGTATCTGTGGCGAATGAAGAAAATAAGAAACTGGAAAAAACGATTGAAGAGCAAACCTCAATGATTAGTGCACTTGAACAAGACGTTACGAATAAGGAAACGGAAATTCAAAAATTACAGCAAGAAATCAAGTCGCTAGAAGAGCAATTAGAAACAATTAATCAGTCTGATTCACAGGATAAAGCAAAAGATATATCAAAGTTATATGACAATATGTCCAGTAAAAAGGCCGCGGAAATCATCCCGAAGCTGAATCAAGATGATGCATTAACTATTTTAACCTCTCTAGACGATAAGCAGGTTGCTGATATTTTAGCAAAAATGACAGTCGATGATGCAGTGAAGTTTACGAGTTTATTAGCTTCACCATCTGAATAGAAGGGAGGTGAATAAATGAATGTAGCTATGATTATCCAATCCGTCAATCAAAGTGCTAACAGTATGAAAGACAGCTCAAAAACAGCGAAAAGTGATTCGAAGTTCACTGATTATCTATCAGCTGTTACTTCCGTTCCGCAATCAGGAGTACCGAACGCGGAAGTTACAGACGGGGAAAATGTTGATTTTAACATTAACAAAACTTTAGAAGAAATGAAAAAGCTACTTAGTACTTATACCCTAGATGAATCAAGTCTAAACGTAGATTCATTGAAAAATTCGCTATATTCTGGAGATAATTCTGAAATTTCTCAAATGCTAATGAGTGAAGTGAGCGAATTTTTAAACAGCATACATTCTCTTGAGGACTTGTTAAAAAAAATTGAAGAATCTCCGTCAGTAATCGGGATATTATCATTAGCACAAGTAATACAAAATCTTGACATAGACATTTCGAAAAAGCAGCTACTGTCCGATTTGAATGCTATGTTAAAAAAGGAATTTCCGAGCTATCAAAGTAACGAGCCATTAGCATTTGAACAAATGGTCGATGCACTTGGGGAAATGGATTCAAGCGATAAGACACTTTTAGAAGGTAAATTACTATTCAATAAATGGTTTTCACAAACTGATGAGTTACGGATTGAAAAGGTAGATAGCTTATTAAAAATAACAAGTCTACTCCAAGAGGTTAATCCAAAATTCATCCAAGAACCTAAATTGAAGGAAACCATAACAAACCTATTATTAGAATCATCTAATGGTGAGCTTAATGAACAATTGCAAAAGGTAATTAAAAAGCTAGATATTACAACTATAAAGGATCTTTTTAAAGGCTTAAGTGACAGCATATTTGATGAATCTGTAGGAAGTACTAGACTTTTATCTTCTGAAGTTCCTAATAGTGTAAATAGTAAATCTGACCAAATGATTACGATTCAGATAAATCCATTATCTTTAACACAAACTGATAGCTTAAGTAAAAAGGCGATTCCATCACAAGCGCGCCAGGAATTTACAAACCAACTAATCAGTGCGTTTAAAAATAGTCATTTTGCTCAATCACCTAATGGTGCAAGCCGATTAGTAATTAAACTGAATCCAGAATATCTTGGTTCATTAACCGTTAGGCTTGTACAAAAAGATGGCGAAATGGTAGCGAAAATCATGACTTCAACAAACTCTGCAAAAGAGTTGCTGGAGCATAGCCTTCAGCAGTTGAGACAAGCACTTCCTTCTGTGCAAATTGAAATAGAACGGTTCGATGTGACTGGTGATGAATCACAAAGACTTCATAGAGAACAATCAGAACAAAAGGAAAAAAATCAACAAGAAACAAATGATTCTCAGGCTGAAGACGATAGCGAAAATGAGAAAAGCTTTCTTGACGAATTAAAACAGCTCTTGAACTCTACAGGGTAAGGAGGATGAAGGATGACAACGATTGATCCGACTTTGCTTTTATCGAATAAGCAAACAACGAAGAGTACAGGTAACTCAAGTCTAGGTAAAGATGAGTTTTTAAAAATTTTAATGACTCAGCTTCAAAACCAGGACCCACTGAATCCGATGGAGGATAAAGAATTTATCGCGCAAATGGCACAGTTTTCCTCTCTTGAACAAATGACGAATATGGCTACTATGTTAGAGAAATATCTTTATTTTCAACTTCAAACTGGTGGAGATAATCTTTTACAGTATTCAGAAATGATCGGTAAACATATTGAGTGGAAAAAGTCTGACGACGAAGTAGGCGAAGGTATCGTAAAGTCAATTAAGCGAAATGACACTGGCATTATTTTAGAGCTTGATAATGGGGATGAAATTTCAAGTAGTTATGTGACTAAAGTTAGCGAATCTGATTAAAAGGTTTATAGGTTACTATGAAGATAAATTTTAATCATGTAAACAAATACACAGCAAATCTACCTAATATCAATGTAAAAGAACAAAATAATATTTCCTTTAAAGAATTATTAGCCAATCAATTAATTGATTCTCATTTAAAAATAAGCAAGCATGCCGAAGAGCGTTTAAATCAGAGAAACATCGCTCTATCTAATGAAGATTGGTCGTTAATTGAGACTAAAGTAAATGAAGCCAGACAAAAAGGTGTTAATGATTCGCTCGTTCTAATAAAAGATGCAGCTCTCATCATCAATGCGAAAAATAAAACAGTTATTACAGCGATGGGAAGAGAAGAAGTGAAATCACAAATTATTACAAACATCAATGGTGCAATCATTATTAATTAAGGCCGGACCGCATTGCGGAAGCCAATAGTTGTGGAATGAAGGAAGCAGCTATTTAAATTTATTAAAAGGGAGAGACATATATGTTACGTTCATTATACTCAGGAATAAGTGGAATGAAAAACTTTCAAACGAAATTAGACGTTATTGGAAACAATATTGCCAACGTTAATACTTACGGTTTTAAAAAGTCTCGAACAACTTTCTCAGACCTTTTTAGTCAACAAGTTTCAGGTGCTGCTGGTGCTACAGCCAATTCTGCTGGGACAAATGCGAAAGAGGTAGGACTAGGTTCAAAGTTGAGCTCGATTGATACGATTCATACAACAGGTTCCACACAAATGACGAATCGAAATTTAGACCTTGCATTACAAGGTGATGGAATGTTTGTTGTTGGGACAATCAATAATCCAGGTGCAGTGAATATGGCAACAAACACAATTACAGAGCCAATTGATAATGCGATGAGTTTGAACTTTACAAGAGCAGGAAATTTCTATTTAGATGATCAAGGTTATCTTGTAACTGCTGAAGGGCTGTATGTAATTGGTGAAGCAGGTAACAAAACTGCTGATGGATTTAATGATGAACTAAGTGGCAATGCAGGCCTAATTCAAATCCCATTAGATGCACAAAGCTTCAGTATCGGACCTGATGGTACTGTAGAATTTATTAATGGTAACGGTCAGCGTAATGTAGCAGGACAAATTCGTGTCGTAAACTTTGCAAATGAAGGTGGATTAGAGAAGGTTGGTGGTAACCTTTATCAAGAATCTGCGAACTCTGGTTCGGTTGACACTGATGGAGTTGCTGGTGTTCAACTTGCGGATCTAGCAATTGCAGGTGAAGACGGAACTGGTAAGATTGCGCAAGGTGCTTTAGAAATGTCAAACGTTGATTTATCTGAAGAATTCACAGAGATGATCGTTGCTCAACGTGGGTTCCAATCAAATACAAAAATTATCACTACATCAGATGAAATACTGCAGGAACTAATGGGATTAAAACGTTAATAAGGGGGAATGAGGCTGACTGAAATGATTTCAATTAGTCAGCCTCTAAAAGGTATGATTCAGCTAACAAAATTAAATGGGAAATCATTTACGCTTAATGCTTTGTATATTGAAGTCATTGAATCATTTCCAGATACAACAATTACTTTAACGAATGGACATAAATATGTTGTGAAAGAGCCAGAGCTTGAGGTTTATAAAAAAATTACTTCCTTTTATAAAAATATCAATGTCCTGTCAGTAAGAAAAGGCTCGGAGGTCTTGGACGATGAATAAAAAGCTGCTAAGTATTATGCTTGTCATTATTGTTTCGATTACATTAATAGGTGTAACTGCACTTGTAGTCGTAATGAAGTTCACGGGAGGAGAAGAAGAAAAGCATAAAGAGCCTTCCGCAAAAGAAGTAGTTGAAGCATCTGTAGATATTCCTGAGATAACGACAAATATATCCAGTGGCAATATCGTACGTGTTTCATTTAAAATTGAAACAGACTCTAAGAAAGCAAAAGAAGAGCTTGAGCAACGAGTGTTTCAAGTTAATGATTTAATTATTTCAGAATTATCGACTATGTCGGCAGAACAACTTGATGGTAATGAAGGTATGAACGAACTAAAAGAAAAAATTAAGGAAAAAACGAATAAGCTAATGCAAGAAGGCAAGGTCAATAAGGTTTATACCACTTCCTATATCCTTCAATAATAAAGAATACAATAATTAGGAGGTGAAAACTTTGGCAGGTGATATCCTATCACAAAATGAAATTGATGCCTTACTCTCTGCCATTTCAACTGGTGAAATGGATGCTGATGAGCTAAAAAAGGAAGAGTCAAGCAAAAAAGTAAAAGTCTATGACTTTAAAAGAGCATTGCGCTTTTCCAAGGATCAGATCCGAAGTTTAACAAGAATTCATGATAACTTTGCCCGATTGCTAACAACATATTTTTCCGCACAGCTACGGACTTATATTCAAATTACAGTCGGTTCAGTAGACCAGCTACCATATGAGGAATTTATCCGATCTATCCCTAAAATGACTGTATTAAATGTATTTGAAATGCAACCATTAGAAGGACGAGTATTAATGGAGGTTAACCCTAATATAGCATACGCTATGATGGATCGAATTATGGGGGGCCTTGGCTCAAATGTTAATAAAATTGATAATTTAACTGAAATTGAAACAAAAATCATTTCGAATATCTTTGAAAAATCATTAGATAATTATCAGGAAGCATGGGAATCGATTGTTGAGATTGAACCCGTTATGGAAGAATTCGAAGTAAATCCACAGTTTTTACAAATGGTATCACCGAATGAAACAGTTGTGGTCATATCTTTAAACATTCAGGTTGGAGAAACAAGTGGAATGATAAATTTGTGTATTCCACATGTCGTTCTTGAACCGATTATTCCGAGACTATCTGTACATTATTGGATGCAATCGGATAGGAAAGAACCAAAGCCTAATGAAATTGAAGCATTGAAAAAGCATATTCAATTAGCTGACATCACAATTTCTGCAGAGCTTGGGTCATCTGAATTAGCCATCCAGGATTTTCTGCAGCTACAAATTGGGGACGTCATACAATTAGAACGCTCCATCACTCAGCCATTAGTGGTTAAAATAGGTGATAAACCAAAGTTTACTGGACAGCCTGGAAAATTAAACAAAAAATTAGCGGTTCAAATTATTGACCACTTATCAAGAGGTGACGAAGATGGTGAGTAATGATATGTTATCTCAGGATGAAATCGATGCTCTACTAAAAGGAGCAGGAAGTGATGATGGTGAAACTCCTGAGGAATCAAATGAAGAAAATACGTTGAAAAATGAGGATTATTTTAATGCAATGGAAGAGGATGCAATCGGAGAAATTGGAAATATTTCTTTCGGAAGCTCTGCAACTGCACTCTCCACCTTATTGCAGCAAAAGGTAGAAATAACAACACCAACTGTTTCTGTCGTACAAAAAAGCAAATTAGGTGAGCAATTCCAACATCCATATGTTGCGATTGAAGTTAACTATACGGAAGGTTTTTCTGGAAGTAATTTACTAGTTATTAAACAAAGCGATGCAGCAATCATTGCAGATTTAATGATTGGTGGCGATGGAACAAATCCTAGTGAAATGTTAGGGGAAATCCAAGTTAGTGCCGTTCAGGAAGCAATGAACCAAATGATGGGATCTGCTGCCACATCAATGTCAACTATCTTTAATAAAAAGGTAGATATTTCACCACCAAGTGTTGAACTACTTGATGCAAATGAAACAGATGAAGCTAAAACAATTCCTGATGAGGATTTACTTGTTCAAGTTTCATTTCGATTAAAAATTGGTACATTAATTGATTCAAGTATTATGCAATTATTACCATTATATTTTGCTAAGAGTTTAATAGAAGAACTAATTAATCCTAAGGAAGAGGTGGCTGCAACAGCTGAAGCAGTAAGGGAAGTTCAGCCTGAACCAGTTGTTCACCATGAGCAAAATTATTCTGGACAAGCTCAGTTGAATTATCAAGCACAGCAACCAATCTCTCATTCACAGCAAGCAATGGGGCAAACAAATCAACAAGCTTATGCTACACAGCCACAATATAATCAAGGAAGAGCAACACAACCTACAGTAAATGTAAAACCAGCGGAATTTACTTCCTTTGAACCGATGCAATATCAACAGCAAGATATTCAAAATCTTGATATGCTACTTGATATTCCTTTACAAGTTACAGTTGAGCTAGGAAGAACAAAACGGTCTGTAAAGGAAATATTGGAATTATCTTCAGGTTCAATTATTGAATTAGATAAACTTGCTGGTGAGCCAGTAGATATTCTAGTAAATAGTAAAATTGTTGCAAAAGGTGAAGTAGTTGTTATTGATGAAAACTTTGGTGTCCGTGTAACGGATATTATAAGTCAAACTGAACGATTAAATAAACTTAAATAATATATGTTTTAGGAGTGGGGAACTATGGCACACAAAATTATGATTGTTGACGATGCAGCATTTATGAGAATGATGATTAAAGATATTTTAACGAAAAATGGCTATGAGGTTGTTGCAGAGGCAGCTGACGGTGCTCAAGCTGTAGAAAAATATAAAGAGCATCAACCTGATTTAGTAACAATGGATATTACGATGCCAGAAATGGATGGAATTGCAGCATTAAAAGCGATTAAAGAAATTAATCCTAATGCGAAAATTATTATGTGCTCAGCAATGGGACAGCAGGCAATGGTTATTGATGCGATTCAAGCAGGAGCAAAAGATTTTATTGTAAAACCTTTCCAAGCAGACCGTGTGTTAGAGGCTATTGGTAAAACATTAAGCTAAAAGGTGGAGTGAAATTGCTTCATAGAAGATATTACTTCATATTGATTATTATGACACTTATTCTTTTTTCTCCGCAGGCATCATTAAGGGTTCTTGCGGAGGACTCAATGAATGATAGTGTATGGCAAAATTTAAATAAAGAAGAGCAAACGAAAGATAATAGTGAAAATGCTGAAAATCTAGAAACAGAGGAAAATCAGCAACCGAATACGGAGCAAACTGAAAACAATGATGCGCTTAGTGTAACAGCCTTTGATTTTATCAAAATGTTTATTGCCTTAGCATTTGTACTCTTTTTAATCTATTTTTTATTGAAATTTGTCACGAAACGAAATAGATTCGCTCAACAAGGGCAATCAATGATTAACCTTGGAGGAACAAGCTTAGGTCAAAATAAATCGATACAAATGGTTAAGGTTGGAGAGCGAGTGTTGGTAGTAGGTGTAGGGGATTCGATTTCTCTATTAAAAGAAATAGAAGATGAGAATGAGAGAAAAGAATTGATAGAAGCTTTTGAACAAAAGCAAGAGCAAATTGTTGCCCCGAAAGATATAGTACAAAAACTTTCAACTTATCTAACTCAAAATAAGCAAAAGCAATCTGCTAATGAGAACGCTACTTCATTTTCAAAAGCCTTTAAGGAACAATTAGATAATTTAAAAAAAGAACGTACGAAACAGTTAGAAGAAGTGAAAAGAAAGGGATTAAACAAGAATGAATGAATTTATGGAGTTTTTTAATAATAGTGATCCAGAAAATGTTAGCACCTCTGTGAAATTACTATTATTGCTAACGGTTCTGTCTATAGCCCCGAGTATTTTAATCTTAATGACCTGTTTCACAAGAATTATCATTGTTCTATCTTTTGTTCGTACTTCTCTTGCTACTCAATCAATGCCACCGAATCAAGTATTGTTAGGCATAGCATTGTTTTTGACATTTTTTATTATGGCACCTACTTTTTCTGAAGTAAATGAACAGGCACTAACGCCATTATTTAATGAAGAAATTGATTTAGAAGAGGCATACGAACGTGCTGCGTTGCCGTTTAAGGAATTTATGAGTAAGCATACGAGGCATAAAGATTTGGCGCTCTTTCTTAATTATGCAGGAATTGAAAATCCATCTTCTATAGAAGACATTCCTTTAACCGCATTAGTACCAGCATTTGCGATAAGTGAAATAAAAACGGCCTTTCAAATTGGGTTTATGATTTTTATTCCATTTTTAGTTATTGATATGGTAGTTGCGAGTGTTCTAATGTCGATGGGGATGATGATGTTACCGCCTGTTATGATTTCACTACCATTTAAAATATTGCTATTCGTTTTAGTAGATGGTTGGTATTTAATAATAAAATCGTTGCTACAAAGCTTCTAGAATGGGTGAGGACATATGAGTTCAGAGTTTGTCATTTCTTTAGCAGAAAAAGCTGTATATACAACATTAATTATATGTGGTCCATTACTTCTAATTGCATTGGTGATTGGATTAGTTGTTAGTATTTTTCAGGCTACAACGCAAATTCAAGAACAGACCCTTGCATTTATTCCGAAAATTGTTGCGGTATTATTCGGCTTAATTTTCTTCGGACCATGGATGCTTACAACAATTGTATCCTATGCAAAAGATATATTTGGTAACTTAAATAGGTTTGTGGGATAAACATGACAACAATTATTGAAAATTTTCCTGGATTTTTATTAGTGTTTATTAGAATTACAGCATTTTTTGTAACACTGCCATTTTTTTCGTATCGAAATATCCCAAATATCCACAAAATTGGGTTTTCCTTTTTTCTAGCTTGGATTATGTTTTTTACTTTGGATTTACCTACTATCGAAATTGATGGACATTTTTTCATGCTTATCTTAAAAGAGGCACTATTTGGATTACTCATTGGTTTTTCTGCTTATTTTATTATTGCAGCAGTTCAAATTGCAGGAAGCTTCATTGATTTTCAAATGGGTTTTGCGATCGCAAATGTGATAGACCCGCAAACAGGGGTACAAAGTCCATTAATAGGTCAATTTTTATATACATTTGCACTTCTTTTAATGATTAGTATAAATGCACATCACCTTTTATTAGATGGTGTTTTTTATAGTTATCAATTTGTTCCAATCGATCAACTTTATTTACCATTAGGGAATGAAAATGTCGTTGAGTTTATTGTCCAATCTTTTAACTCAATGTTTATCATTGCCTTTCAAATGTCGATTCCTGTCGTTGGATCATTATTTTTGGTCGATATAGCGTTAGGTATTGTAGCGAGAACTGTTCCGCAGCTTAATATTTTTGTAGTTGGCTTGCCTTTAAAGGTCGGAGTTAGCTTTATTATGCTCATTTTAGTCATGGGTGCACTATTTGTCCTAATGCAGCATCTTTTTGAAACAATGACCTATACAATGCGTGGCCTTATGGAGTTGTTTGGAGGAATAGGTAATGGAACTAATTAAGTTAGATTTACAATTCTTTTCTGGAGAGAAGACAGAGAAGGCAACACCACGGAAAAAGGCAGATGCTAGAAAAAAGGGACAAGTAGCGAAAAGTGCTGATGTTAATACCGCATTATCATTGTTAACGATATTTCTATCATTCTTATTTATCGGTACGTTTATGAGAGACGGAATCATCAAAATGATGAGAGGGATTTTCCAAGATTACTTACTCATGGATATTACGAGTCAAAATATCCAAAATTTATTTTCAACAATTGTTTATCAAGCAGGAATCATTTTAGCTCCGATCATGCTCGTTGCAATAGTTGCTGGAGTTTTAGCGAATTATTTACAGGTTGGTTTTTTATTTTCAACAGAATCCATTCAAATGAAGTTAAATAAATTAGATCCAATTCAAGGCTTTAAACGAATCTATTCAATTCGTGCATTAGTAGAATTATTAAAATCATTATTAAAAATATCATTTGTAGGATTTGTAACGTTTATGGTGATTTGGTTAGAGATGGATAACGTATTACGTTTGTCGCAAATGACCGTTGAACAATCATTTGCATTTATCGCATCACTTACAGTAAAGATGGGTTTATATGCTTCAGGAGCATTGCTTTTACTTGCTCTATTAGACTATTTATACCAAAGATATGATTATGAAAAAAATCTGAGAATGTCTAAGCAAGATATTAAAGATGAATATAAAAAATCTGAAGGTGACCCACTGATAAAATCGAAAATTAAGCAAAGGCAAAGGGAGATGTCAATGAGGAGAATGATGCAGGAGATTCCAACTGCTGATGTTGTCATTACAAACCCTACTCATTATGCCATAGCTTTAAAATATGACGAATCAAAAATGGATGCACCATATGTTGTTGCAATGGGTGTGGACTTGGTTGCACAAAAAATAAAAGAAATCGCTAAAGCTAACGATGTCATGATGGTGGAAAATCGACCTCTAGCAAGGGCATTATACGCTCAAGTAGATATTGGACAAGCGGTTCCTGAAGAGTTTTTCCAAGCAGTGGCAGAGATTATCGCCTATGTATACCAATCTAAATCGATCATTTAATTGATTTATTATATAAAAGCTTGTCAGATAGTAAGAATGAAAGAATGTTGTTTTTAAATTTTAGCAATTGCAACCAATATAACACCATGTTTATTTGGTACTAAGGAGAGAAAAAACATGAAAGCAAGAGATTTATCAGTTTTATTAAGTGTTATTTTAATTGTTGCTATGCTTATCATACCTTTTCCGGGATGGTTATTAAGTTTTTTAATTATTATTAATATATCTCTTGCTTTGTTAGTCATCCTTACGTCAATGAATATGAAAGAACCATTGGAATTCTCAATCTTTCCCTCGTTAATCCTATTGTTAACGTTATTTCGTCTTGGATTAAACGTATCAACTACACGGGCAATTTTAGCGGAAGGTGATGCAGGGAAGGTTGTTGAAACATTTGGAACGTTTGTAACGGGCGGAAATGTACTTGTAGGAATGGTTGTATTCATCATTTTAATCGTTATTCAGTTTATTGTTATTACAAAAGGGTCTGAGCGTGTATCTGAAGTTGCAGCACGTTTTACACTCGATGCAATGCCTGGTAAGCAAATGAGTATTGACGCGGATTTAAATGCTGGGATGATTTCTGAGCAACAGGCAAGAGAACGACGTGAAAAAGTTGCAAATGAAGCAGATTTTTACGGGGCAATGGATGGTGCTAGTAAGTTTGTTAAGGGAGATGCGATTGCTGGTATCTTAATGGTATTAATTAATATGCTATTTGGTATCATAATTGGAATGATGCAAAACGGAATGTCGCTTCAAGAGTCAGCGTCTCATTATACAATGTTAACAGTCGGGGACGGAATCGTTAGCCAAATTCCCGCATTATTGATTTCGACAGCGACTGGTATTGTCGTAACAAGAGCGGCTTCAGATGGAAATCTTGGAGCTGACATTACAGCACAATTATTTGCCTATCCAAAAATGCTATATGTTGCTGCAGGAACAATATTTTTATTGGGCTTGTTTACTCCAATTGGAATCTTCCTAACATTACCAATTGCAGGCTTAATCGCTTTTGCCGGATATCGGATAGCAAAATCTAAAGAATTACCTGTTCAAGATGAAGACGAGGTTGAACAAGAGATTGAGATGGATGAAATGAAAAGTCCAGAAAGTGTTGTTAATCTTTTAAACATTGATCCGATTGAATTTGAATTTGGCTATGGGTTAATTCCATTAGCTGATACGAATCAGGGTGGTGATTTACTCGATCGTGTCGTCATGATCCGGAGACAATTAGCTATCGAATTTGGAATTGTCATACCAGTTGTTCGAATCCGGGATAATATTCAGTTGCAGCCAAATGAATATCGATTGAAAATTAAGGGGAATGAAGTTGCAAAAGGTGAGATTTTACTTGATCACTTTTTAGCAATGGCTCCTGGAATGGAAGAAGATTCAATAGAAGGAATAGATACTGTTGAACCATCATTTGGCTTACCAGCTAAATGGATTACTGAAGAGGTAAAAGACACTGCAGAAATGTATGGCTACACTGTTGTCGATCCACCTTCTGTCGTTTCAACACATATTACTGAAGTACTGAAGCAAAATGCACATGAATTACTTGGAAGACAAGAAACAAAACAATTAATCGATCATTTGAAGGAATCATATCCGATATTAGTAGAGGAAGTTACACCAACTCCACTAAGTATCGGGGATATCCAAAAGGTGTTAGCGAAGCTTTTACGAGAAAAAGTTTCGATTCGAAACTTACCAGTTATTTTCGAAACATTGGCTGACTTTGGTAAAATGACTTCTGATTCTGAGCTATTAGGTGAGTATGTAAGACAAGCACTTGCGAAACAAATAACGTCGCAATATGTTGACCAAGATCAACTTTTAAAAGTTGTGACATTATCAGGGAAAGTTGAAAAAATGGTTGCAGAAGGTGTACAGCAAACAGAACATGGAAATTACTTATCATTAAGCCCAGAAATTTCACAAGCAATCATTGAGGCAATAGCGAAGGAAGTTGAAATGCTTTCATTACAGCAGCAAACACCAATTATTTTATGTTCACCTGCTGTAAGAATGTATGTAAGGCAGCTTACGGATCGCTATTTCCCGCACGTTCCAATCTTATCCTATAATGAATTAGAAGCAAATGTTGAAGTACAAAGTGTTGGGGTGGTGAATGTAGATTGAAGGTAAAAAAATATATCGCACCATCAATGCAAGAGGCTATGAAGAAAATTCGTTCAGAGATGGGAAATGACGCGGTTATTTTAAATTCAAAGGAAGTTAATACAGGTGGTTTTTTTGGTCTTTTCACGAAAAAGAAAATTGAAGTGATTGCTGCGATGGATCCTGATGTTCCATCACAGCAGAAACCAAAAAAGAAGCCTGCACCATTTATAAATGAACAGCCAAAAATGATGGTTGAAAATCCTCAAGTAATTAAACAACCGAATGATGATTTGGTCATGGAGATAAAAGAACTAAAAAATATGCTCCAATCTATCCCAACTACAGAGCAAAGTAATATGTATCCAGAACCTTTAAAGGAAATTCTCGAACAAATGAAAAATCAAGAGGTTCATTCACGATTAAGAAACGAAATGATGGCCAAACTATTAGAATTTTGGTATGAGCAAAACGGTGCGGCTACTTTCCAACAGTTAAAAGAAAAACAATATGAATTTTTTGAAGCACAATTAAGTGATTTATCCTTTGGGGGAATCTCTTATCAAAAAAAATACATTAATGTAATAGGGCCAACAGGTGTCGGCAAAACTACTACGTTAGCTAAGCTTGCGGCCGAATGCGTCATTGAGAAAAGAAAAAAAGTTGCGTTTATTACAACAGACACTTTTAGAATTGCGGCAATTGACCAGTTAAAAACATATGCAAAAATCTTAAATGTTCCAATTGAGGTTTGCTACAATCTTGACGATTTCAAAAACGCGAAAGAAAAATTGGCTAACTATGATTACATCTTAATTGATACTGCAGGAAGAAATTTTCTAGAATCACAATATGTTGATGATTTGCAGAAAATTATCGATTTTAATGATGAGATGGAAACCTTTCTTGTATTAGCAGCAACTGCTAAGCCTTCCGATATGCTAGCAGTATATGAGCAATTTTCCGTTATTCCTATTAATAAGCTAATTTTTACAAAGCTTGATGAAACCTCAACGAGAGGTCCATTATTAGACGTGATGATTCGCACTAAAAAAGGTATAGCATATACAACACATGGTCAAAATGTCCCAGATGATATCGAAATGGCAACTAAAGAACGTATAGTCGAACAGATATTGAGGTAGTGATATGGTGAACGATCAAGCAGCGCGTTTAAGAGAACGGTTAATGGCATTAAAATCTCAAGCAAAATCTATCGCAGTTGTAAGTGGTAAAGGAGGAGTTGGCAAATCAAACTTTTCGTTAAACTTCTCACTATCCTTACAAGCGTTAGGGAAAAGAGTTTTGTTATTCGATTTGGATATTGGAATGGGTAATATCGATATTTTAGTAGGTGAGAGCTCTCCCTATTCAATTGTTGATTACTTTGAAAAGCAATTATCTCTCATTGATATTATAAAAAATGACCCATCTGGACTTGATTATATTTCAGGGGGAACTGGCTTGGGGACCATTTTCAAGCTCGATGACGGAAAATTTGAACGATTTACAAGTGAATTAGAGCTGTTATTTAAAGCATATGATTTTGTTATTTTTGATATGGGCGCCGGAATTTCTGAGGATAGCATACAATTTATTCTCGCTGTTGATGAAATTATTGTCATTACAACACCAGAACCAACAGCGATAACAGATGCGTATGCTGCAATGAAATATATTACTCTAAAGGATTCAACGATTCCATTTACACTTGTGATTAATCGAGTATTCAATCAAAAGGTTGGCGAAACAACCTTTAAGAGGTTAGCGAACGCGATGACTAGTTTCATGCAGAGAGAAATAACTTTACTTGGTATGATTCCGGATGATTCTACGATAATGAAAGCTGTTATTAATCAAAAACCATTTGTGCAGTTTCAACCAAATTGCCCTGCCAGTAAAGCGATTGCAACTCTTTCAAATGAATTTTTGATGAGAACGAGTTCCTTAGATTCAGCTGTTTATCAAAAAACACCTTTTATAGCGAAATTAAAAAATTTCTTCATGAAAGGTAGGTAAAATGATGAAAAAAATACGAGTGTTGATAGTAGATGATTCTGCTTTCATGAGGAAACTTATTACAGACTTTCTTCAAGAGGAAGAAAGTATTGAGGTTATCGGTACAGCAAGAAATGGGCAAGATGGATTAAAAAAAATTGAATTGCTAAACCCAGATGTTGTGACGATGGATGTCGAAATGCCTATTATGAATGGACTAGAGGCATTAAAGGAAATTATGCGAAAATATCCAAGGCCTGTCATTATGTTATCAAGCACAACGAAAGAAGGAACCGATAATACAATTAAATCGTTACAATATGGTGCATTTGATTTTATTGCAAAGCCTTCTGGTGCAATTTCTTTAGACTTATTTAAGATAAAGGAACAACTGAAAGAAAAAGTAAAGTTAGCAGTAACAGCTAACTTCAAAAATAAACAAATTCTAGTAAGAAATGAAAAAAATATCCCCCACCAAATTAAAGAGTATAGTAAAATAGACACATACAGTGAGAAAAGTACTACTTACTCTGAGGAAAAAAGACTAAAAGATAAAATTGTTTGTATCGGAACATCAACTGGAGGCCCTAGAGCCTTACAACATGTGTTACCGAAGTTACCTAAAGATATTGATGCACCTATTTTCATCGTACAGCATATGCCTCCAGGATTTACGAATTCCTTAGCAAATCGTTTAAATTCGATGTCTTTGATTACTGTTAAAGAAGCTGAAAATGGCGAAATTGTTAAAAAAGGAACAGCATATATTGCACCCGGTGGTTCTCATATGCACGTCATTCAAACAGGTACTTCACTAGTCATTAAAGTTGATAAATCGGAAATAAGAAATGGACATAGACCTTCAGTTGATGTGATGTTTGAATCAATTAGTCAGTTAAAGAATTACTATAAAGTTGCAGTAATTATGACAGGCATGGGATCTGATGGAACGGAAGGATTAAAACGGTTGAAAACGACTGGAATTGTTGATGCAATTTCGGAATCAGAACAAACTGCTGTTGTTTATGGTATGCCTAAATCAGCATATGCTACCCAACTTGTTGACAAAGTTGAACATGTAGAAGATATTGCAGCTTCAATCATGAATTTTATAAAAAAATAGGGGTGTCACCTTATGGAATTGAATCAATACTTAGAGGTTTTTATTGAAGAAAGCAAAGAGCATCTACAGGCTTGTAACGAAAAATTATTAGAACTAGAAAAAAATCCTAATGATTTATCGATTGTAAATGAAATTTTTCGTTCTGCCCATACATTAAAAGGTATGAGCGCAACGATGGGATATGAGGATTTGGCAAATTTAACACATCAAATGGAAAATGTGTTAGATGCTATTCGAAATGAAAAATTAACTGTTACTTCTGCAGTTTTTGATGCGGTTTTTGCTGCTGTTGATGATTTAGAGGAAATGGTCTTTTCAATTGCTGAGGGTGGAGATGGAAAGAAGGATGTTTCAGCAGTTTTAACGATGCTTAAAAATATTGAAAATGGTGGCAGTGATCTTGATGCTAGTAAACTAGCAGAAAATCAAGTTGCTGCAACACTAGAATCTCCTTCACAGGCAAAACAAGAATACGATGACTTTGAGTTTACTGTTATTCAACAGTCAAAGGAGCAGGGGTTTACTGCTTACGAGTTAACGATCAATTTGCGTGAAGATTGTTTATTAAAGGCTGCAAGGGTTTTTATGGTTTTTGAAATACTTGAGCAGCTTGGGGAAGTTATTAAATCAGTTCCATCTGTTGACATGCTGGAAGAAGAAAAGTTTGATTCACAATTTTCTGTCGCAATCGTATCAAAGGAGTCTGCTGAGGACATTAAATTAAAAGTGATGAAGGTTTCAGAAATTGACAATGTAAGTATAACGACCATTGAGCCTGAAACTATGATGAATCAAAACGTTAAGGATGAAGCTGCTACAGCTACACCTAAGAAAGAAGAAATTGCTAAAGAGGAAAAGGCAGAGAAGAAATCCGTATCAAAGCAAGTAACGACGACGAGTTCAAAAACAATACGTGTAAATATCGAACGTTTAGACATTTTAATGAATTTATTTGAAGAATTGGTTATTGATCGAGGTAGACTTGAGCAAATTTCAAAGGATTTAAATAATAGTGAATTAGATGAAACAGTTGAAAGAATGTCAAGGATATCAGGTGACTTGCAAAATATAATCTTGAATATGCGAATGGTCCCTGTTGAAACAGTGTTTAATCGTTTCCCAAGAATGATTCGTCAGCTTGCAAAAGATTTAAATAAACAAATTAATTTAGAAATAATTGGTGCTGAAACGGAATTAGATCGAACTGTAATTGATGAAATAGGTGATCCGTTAGTACATTTACTACGCAATGCAATTGATCACGGTATTGAAATGCCAGAGGAGCGTTTGAAAAAAGGAAAGCCTGAAGTTGGAAATGTTGTCTTAAGAGCTTACCATAGCGGAAATCACGTATTCATTGAAATTGAAGATGATGGTGCTGGAATTAACCGTGAGCGTGTTCTTGCAAAGGCGATTGATCGGGGAGTAGTGACAGAGCAAATTGCAGCAACATTAACAGATAATCAAGTGTATGAATTAATTTTCTCATCAGGTTTTTCTACTGCTGATAAAATTTCAGATATTTCTGGTCGCGGCGTAGGATTAGATGTTGTGAAAAGTACGATTGAATCACTTGGTGGTACTGTTTCAATTGATGCTGAAGAAGGGAAAGGCTCATTATTCTCAATACAGCTGCCACTTACACTTTCTATTATTTCTGTCATGCTTGTGGAATTACAAAATGAAAAATATGCCATTCCTTTATCATCGATTATTGAAACGGCTGTTATTAAAAAAGAGGAAATCCTTCAAGCGCATAATCAAAAGGTCATAGATTTTCGCGGAAAAATTGTTCCTTTAGTTTATTTAACTGAAATTTTTGAGGTTCCAGTTAAAAATAATAATGATGACTTTGTATCGATTATTATCGTTCGTAAAGGTGAAAAAATGGCTGCATTAGTGGTAGATTCATTTATTGGCCAACAAGAGATCGTACTTAAATCACTTGGGAATTACTTAGATTCTGTTTTTGCTATTTCAGGTGCAACGATTTTAGGTGATGGACAAGTAGCACTTATTGTTGACTGTAATTCTTTAATTAAATAATTCTAGTTAATTGAAATTGAAAGATATATGTTGCTATTTTTTGACGATTAATTTTAAGAAGGTGGTCTACAAATGAGTGAAATTTTATCAGGGGATCTTAAAGTCATTGTATTTCAACTACAAGAAGAGGAATACGGGATTCCTGTGCAACAAGTTCAATCAATTGAAAAAGTCGAACATATTACACGAGTACCGAGGACAGCTCCTTATATAAAAGGTGTAATTAACTTAAGAGGGGTTGTGACACCTGTCATTGATTTACGCAAACGTTTTGGGTTAGAGGAGATTGAAAATTCCGAAAGCTCAAGAATGATTATTGTATCAAAGGATGATATTGATGTCGGCTTTATCGTTGATGCAGCTAATGATGTTCTTGATATTCAGGAAGATATGATTGAACCTCCACCTGAAGTTGTTGGGGCAATTGAAATTGATTATATCAAAGGTGTAGCAAAACTTGATAAAAGATTAATAGTTATGCTTGATTTAGACGAAATATTAAATATGAATCAAAATCGTTCTTTACTCAATGTGTAGGTGAATGAGTAATGGACTATATAAGTAGTATATCGTCAAAGCAATTAGATGTTTTGAAAGAGGTAGGCAATATAGGTGCAGGCCATTCTGCGACTGCTCTCTCTAAATTATTAAATAAAAAGATTGATATGAATGTGCCTAATGTAAAAGTTGTATCGTTTAATGAATTAATGGAGTGGGTAGGAGGGCCAGAAGTAGTAATTGCAAGCGTGTTTCTGCGCATAGAAGGAGACATTCCTGGCTCATTGTTTTTTGTCTTAAGTATTGAACAAGCGGAACATTTTATTAAGCAATTAATTTCTGATGATGAATTTACCTTTCAGTCAAAGTATGATGAGCTTGGTTTATCTGCATTTCAAGAGCTTGGTAATATTTTAACAGGCTCCTATCTATCTGCTTTATCTGATTTAACAGAACTATCGATATTTCCTTCAGTACCTGCTCTTTCTATCGATATGTTTGGAGCAGTCATAAGCTATGGGTTAATTGAATTATCACGAGTAAGTGATTATGCAATTGTCATTGATACAATTATTAAAGAGCAAGATATTCATTCGGAAGCCGATATAGTAAAAGGTCATTTCTTCCTCCTTCCTGATCCTGATTCATTTAAAACGCTCTTTTCAGCTTTAGGTGTTCATGATGATGTGTGAATCTATCGAACTAGTTAAAGTAGGGATAGCGGATTTAAATATTGTAAAAGCACCTAATCTAATAAGAACTTCTGGTTTAGGATCGTGTGTAGGCTTAATATTATTTGATAAGTCAAATGAATTAGCAGGCTTGGCACATATAATGCTACCTGACTCAGTCTTAGCAAACAAAGCGAATGTCAACATTGCTAAATACGCGGATACTGCCATACCAGAGTTAATAAGCAGATTAATTAAAGCAGGAGCAAGAGAGAGGAATTTACAGGCAAAAATGGCTGGTGGGGCACAAATGTTTCAATTCCAAACATCCAGTGATTTGATGAGGATTGGTCCAAGAAATGTTGAGGCAATTAAACAACAATTAAGAAAATATAATATTAGACTTATAAGTGAAGATGTTGGCGGAAATAGTGGAAGAACGATTGAATTTAATCCGAAATCATGTGAATTAATGATAAGAACAGTTAATCAGGGTACGAAATTAATATAAACATTTAATAGTTTTATCATTCTTTTATTTTATAGAGGATTTAGTAGGAATACGTTCATAATTGTTAGTTAGGGGGATCATATCAGTGCAAGCTACAATGACTGAAGAACAAGTGATATGGCAAAAATGGATTAATTTACGTGATACACATGCAGGTAATGTTCTTATCAAAAAATACATGCCCCTTGTTTCTTATCATGTACAACGTATTTCTGTTGGTTTACCTAAAAGTGTAAGCAAAGATGATTTAATGAGTCTTGGCCTATTTGGTTTATATGATGCGTTGGAGAAGTTTGATCCAAATCGTGATTTAAAATTTGATACGTATGCATCATTCAGGGTGAGGGGGGCAATTATTGATGGACTTAGAAAAGAAGATTGGTTACCCCGAAGCTCAAGAGAAAAGGCGAAAAAAGTAGAAGCCACAATTGATAAATTAGAACAAAAGCATTTAAGAAATGTATCTTCAAAAGAAATTGCAAATGAATTAGGACTTACTGAAGGTGAAGTTGTAAGTGTGATGAATGAAGGTTTTTTTGCTAACGTCCTTTCAATCGATGAGCATTTGTTTGATCAAGAAGATGGAGATGGTGTTGGGTTTACGATAAAAGATGAGAATCAGCAAACACCAGAAGAAAAAATGATAAAAGAGGAGCTAATTGCTCAGTTATCTGAGGTCATTACGCAGTTAAGTGAAAAGGAGCAGCTAGTTATTAGCTTTTTTTATAAAGAGGAATTAACCTTGACTGAAATCGGACAAGTGATGAATTTATCAACCTCTAGAATATCGCAAATTCATTCAAAGGCATTATTTAAGTTAAGAAAAATTCTTGAAAATGTCATTCATTAAATAATTTAATAACCATCATCCTTTGCGCCTATCATATGGCGCTTAATTTTTTTATGATTAGTTGCTTGAGATTTTTATTTCTATTAATCTAAGTTTAGTTCCGTTGTTTTTTGAAGCTCTATCGACTAGTAGTGATTAAAAAAGTTTCTTCTTGATCTTTGGAGGGGATTGGCATATCAGCTCAGAATTTCCTTCTCGCTATATACAAATTCTATATAAAGAGCCTTTTTAAAAAAATTATGGTTTATACTAATAGATGGAAACATTTGTAGACGTTGCGGCGAAGCTTTCAAAAGGAGTGAACACTCTTGAGTTTGAAAAATATTGAAATGCAAATTGCTCTTCCACGTACACACGATGCTGGAAAAATTCAAGAACAGTTAAACCAAAGAAGTCAGCTTATTCATGATCAATTAGCACATACGATAAATAAAGAAACTGACATAAAAAGATCAAAGGTACCAGAAAATAGTAGTAGTGCTAAATTGAAATTAAAAAGAGATAATAAAAATCAACAAGAACACCAACAGCAGGAAAAGAAAGAAAAGAATGAAAAACAATCTGAAATTGAAAGCCATCCATATAAAGGGAAAACGATTGATTTCTTCGGGTAAGAGAGGTTGTCTATGAATACATTTCTACTATTAATTAGTCTACTATTACATATCGTTGCGTTTTATTTTATTGTTGTCCTATATACGAAATATGCAACGATAAAAAAACTTGCAGATTCACAGAGCTCATTATTGGAAGAAGCAGAAAACTCGATGACTAGCTTTTTAATTGAAATGAAAGATGAAAATGAACGACTAATCAACGAGTTGACGAAAGCTACTAGAGATAACGTACCTGATACTGAGAAAAATGACTCACAATTAGAAAATCACTTAAAGTTGGATAGTGGTTTAAAAATGCAATTAGAGAAGAATGATGGTGCTTCAAATGATGAGCTACCAGATTATATGAATGAAATTGATGAAATTGAGGATGTCATCGAAATCAATCATCCTAAGCAAAAAGAAGATCTACCATTTGAAGTAGAAGCGATAAATCTTTATAAAAATGGTTATACTGTCGAACAGATTGCAAAAAAATTAAACAAAGGGAAAACTGAAATCGAATTATTAGTGAAGTTTCGACAATCTCGGTAAGGGAAAAACATAGTAACTATATTATCTAGAGTTGAATTCTCAATTATTTAAAAGCAAATCGAAAGAAGTTTAACTTTAACCTTGATTGTCGTATTTTGATATGGTATATTATTTTTTGGTGTTAATACACACGTTTATAGATTTAATCATTGGTGCTGTTTTTACAGTTATGGTTAAAGATGATATAAGCGGAGGAGAATAAAACCATTAGGAGGAAATACACATGTCAGTTATTTCAATGAAGCAATTGCTTGAAGCAGGTGTTCACTTCGGTCATCAAACACGCCGTTGGAACCCAAAAATGAAACGTTACATCTTTACTGAGCGTAACGGAATTTATATTATCGACCTTCAAAAGACTGTAAAAAAGGTTGAAGAAGCATACAAGTTTGTTAAAGAACTTGGAGCTGAAGGTGGTACTATTCTTTTCGTTGGTACGAAAAAACAAGCGCAAGATTCAGTGAAGGAAGAAGCTGAACGTTCAGGAATGTACTACGTAAACCAACGTTGGTTAGGTGGTACATTAACTAACTTTGAAACAATCCAAAAGCGTATTAAACGTTTAAAAGATATTCAAAGAATGCAAGAAGATGGTACTTTTGAAGTTCTTCCTAAAAAAGAAGTTGTTCAACTTAAAAAAGAGCTTGAGCGTCTTGAAAAATTCCTAGGCGGAATTAAAGACATGAAGCAATTACCAGATGCATTATTTATTATCGATCCTCGTAAAGAGCGTATCGCTGTTGCAGAAGCACGTAAATTAAATATCCCAATCGTTGGTATCGTTGATACAAACTGTGATCCGGATGAAATTGATTACGTAATTCCTGCAAATGATGATGCTATTCGCGCTGTTAAGCTTCTAACTGCAAAAATTGCAGATGCAATTTTAGAATCTAAACAAGGTGAAGAAACAACACCTGCTTAATGTGCAAAAGGTGATAAGGGGAATTGGCCTTTTATCACCTTTTTTTAAGCATATTACATACAGAATAAAGGCAGCTATGTAAAATGGTTATTAAATTGCATAAGACAGTTAATAATAGAAGGGTTTTTCCTTAAATTATTAAGTATCTTATGAATGGACCATCAAGCTCCTTGATGAACACCGAACATTTTAGTAAAAACAATCATTATATTAATTGACCTTAAGGAGGAATACCGTTATGGCAGTAACTGCACAAATGGTAAAAGAACTACGTGAAAAAACTGGCGCTGGAATGATGGATTGTAAAAAAGCGTTAACTGAAACAAACGGAGATATGGACAAAGCGATTGATTACCTACGTGAAAAAGGTATTGCAAAGGCAGCGAAAAAGGCAGACCGTATTGCTGCTGAAGGTTCAACTTTAGTTAAAGTTGAAGGAAATGAAGCTGTTATTTTAGAAGTTAACTCTGAAACTGACTTCGTTGCGAAAAACGAAGGATTCAAAGAATTAATCAATGGACTTGCAGATTTCCTACTTACTAAAAAGCCTGCTACTGTTGAAGCAGCTCTTGCTGAAACAATGGAAAATGGCTCAACTGTTGAAGACTATATTAATTCTGCAATCGCAAAAATCGGTGAGAAAATCACTCTTCGTCGTTTTACAGTTGTAACTAAATCTGATAATGATGCGTTCGGTGCTTATTTACATATGGGTGGACGAATCGGTGTTCTTACATTATTAGAAGGAACTACAGAAGAAGATGCTGCAAAAGATGTTGCAATGCATGTTGCTGCTGTAAATCCAAAGTATATTTCACGTGACCAAGTTTCTGCTGAAGAAGCTGAACATGAGCGTAAAATTTTAACAGAACAAGCATTAAACGAAGGTAAACCAGAAAATATTGTAGCGAAAATGGTTGAAGGACGTTTAGGCAAATATTTTGAGGATATTTGTTTATTGGATCAAAGCTTCGTTAAAAATCCAGACCAAAAAGTTAAGCAATTTGTTGAATCTAAAGGTGCAACTGTTAAAACATTTATCCGCTATGAAGTTGGAGAAGGTATTGAAAAGAAACAAGATAACTTTGCTGAAGAAGTTATGAGTCAAGTGAAAAAATAATTACTCCTATAAAAAATAGGAGTGGATTAAGGATCTGCTTCTATTATAATTGACTTAAAATGGAAAAGGGAACACTTGTTGTGTTCCCTTCTTTAAAAGGTAAGATATTTCAAGCATAGGTTCAAGAAACTGTTTAGCTACATTCTGTTTATAAACGAAGATGTAGACTTGTTCCTATTATGATTTTCACCATTTAATATGGGTGAATTGTATGGAAACTGAGTTGGAGGTAGTTATGAGTAATCCTAAATATCAACGTATTGTATTAAAACTAAGTGGAGAAGCACTTGCAGGTGATAATGGCTTCGGAATTAATCCAACGGTTATCCAATCAATTGCTAAACAAGTGAAGGAAATTGCTGAGCTTGGTGTTGAGGTAGCAGTTGTTGTTGGTGGAGGTAATATTTGGCGAGGGAAAATAGGTAGTGAAATGGGTATGGACCGTGCTACAGCTGACTATATGGGGATGCTAGCAACTGTAATGAATTCTCTTGCTTTACAGGATAGCTTAGAAACTCAAGGGATTCAAACACGTGTACAAACTTCGATTGAAATGAGACAGGTAGCTGAACCTTACATAAGAAGAAAAGCAATTCGTCATCTTGAGAAAAAACGTGTCGTCATTTTTGCTGCAGGTACTGGAAATCCTTACTTTTCAACTGATACAACTGCTGCATTACGAGCAGCAGAAATTGAAGCAGATGTTATTTTAATGGCTAAAAATAATGTTGATGGTGTTTATAGCGCTGACCCACGTATCGATAAGGATGCAGTTAAATATGAAACATTATCTTATTTAGATGTTCTTAAAGAAGGTTTAGCTGTTATGGATTCAACGGCTTCCTCTTTATGTATGGATAATGATATACCTTTAATTGTTTTCTCGATTATGGAAGAAGGTAACATTAAACGTGCTGTAACAGGCGAAAATATTGGAACAATCGTTAGGGGGAAATAACCTTGGCTAAACAAGTACTTAATCAAACAAAAGAAAAAATGGAAAAAGCGGTTTCTGCACTTAGTCGTGAATTAGCTTCAGTTCGTGCAGGGAGAGCTAGTGCAAATTTATTAGATAAAATTTCAGTTGATTATTATGGTGCACCTACACCGGTAAATCAATTGGCATCAATTAGCGTTCCTGAAGCAAGAATGCTTGTTATTCAACCTTATGATAAAACTGTTTTAGGTGAAATTGAGAAAGCTATTTTAAAATCAGATTTAGGCTTAACACCTGCAAATGATGGTTCTATTATTCGTTTATCGATTCCTGCACTTACAGAGGAACGCCGTAAAGATTTAGTTAAGCTCGTAAAAAAATATGCTGAGGAAGCAAAAGTAGCGATCCGAAATATTAGACGCGATGGAAACGATGAATTAAAGAAATTAGAAAAAAACGGCGAAATTACAGAAGATGAATTAAGAAGTAATACGGATAATGTTCAAAAGCTAACAGATGAGTTTATTGTAAAAATTGATAATGTTGCTAAAGATAAAGAAAAAGAGATCATGGAAGTTTAATCTTTAAAAAAGTGTACCTAAATATATCTTGGTGAGCTTTGCTAATTCGGTCTATAGGAAAAATATAGTTTCCTAATGATTAAAAAATAGGTACAATAGAATATGTGAAGACCCTCTAATGTTTACAGGGGGTTTTTTTGTTAATACTGTTAACGGGTGATGGAGGAGTCACATGATCAATTTATTTAAAAGGTGGAAAGATAATCCTCAAACCACAGATGAAGATAGAATTGAAAAAGAGGATGTTTTAAAAGGTGAAATACCTGAACATATCGCGATCATAATGGACGGTAATGGAAGATGGGCCAAGAAACGAGCTCTTCCAAGAATAGCGGGTCACCATGAAGGGATGAAGGTTGTTCGCAAAGTGACGAAACAAGCGAACGAATTAGGTGTTAAAGTACTTACCCTATATGCTTTCTCGACAGAAAATTGGAAAAGGCCAAAAACAGAGGTAGACTATATCATGAAACTACCCGAGGAATTTTTAAACACTTATTTGCCTGAACTTATTGAGGAAAATGTTCAAGTTCGAATTATCGGTGATAAACATAAATTACCACCTCATACTTTAAGAGCTGTAAATAAAGCAATAAAAGATACGGATAATAATACTGGTTTAATCTTAAACTTTGCTTTGAATTACGGGAGTCGAGCTGAAATCGTAACAGCTGTTCAACAAATCGTTCAAGATATAAAAGATGGATCGATTAACGAAAATGAGCTTGATGAATCTGTTTTTTCAAATTATTTAATGACTCAGTCATTGAAGGATCCTGACTTGTTAATCCGAACAAGTGGTGAAATTAGGCTAAGTAATTTTATGTTATGGCAGCTGGCATATTCTGAATTTTGGTTTACAGATATTTTATGGCCGGATTTTAATGAACAAAATTTACTACAAGCTATTCACACTTATCAACAAAGAGGGCGCAGATTTGGTGGCGTATAAAAGGTGATGAAATAAAGATATGAAACAACGTATACTTACTGCAGTAATAGCTGCAGCTATTTTTCTACCATTTGTTATATATGGGAGGCTACCCTTTACACTATTTGTTTATTTATTAGGGACAATTGCTTTATATGAATTATTAAAAATGAAAAAAATCTCATTAGCGAGCATTCCGGGTGTTGTCAGCTTAATTATCCTATGGGTGCTTTTACTCCCTTCAACATATTTAAAGGATTTCACATTTTCAAAAGCTGAATTTGCCTTGATTGCATTATTACTACTACTTACTTACACAGTAGTAACAAAAAACAAATTCACTTTTGATGATGTTGGCTTTCTTGCCATCGCTATTTTTTATTTAGGGATAGGCTTTTACTTTCTTATTGAAACGAGAAATTTATCTCCAGGTGGTCTAGAACTTGTTTTTTATGCATTAATATTGATATGGGTAACTGATTCTGGTGCTTATTTTGTTGGCCGTGCAATGGGGAAAAGAAAGCTATGGCCGGAAATCAGCCCTAATAAAACAGTTGAAGGTGCATTAGGCGGAGTTTTATTCGCGGTTATCTTTTCTTGGATCTATCACGCCTTCACAGGTGTTCTTGACAATTATGTAACGATTACGTTTATTACAATCTTTTTATCAATTTTTGGACAAATTGGTGATTTAGTTGAATCGGCATTGAAACGTCAATACCAAGTGAAAGACTCAGGGAAAATTCTTCCTGGACATGGTGGAATATTAGATAGATTTGACAGCTTATTATTTGTTTTACCAATTTTACATTTTCTAAGGATTCTTTTTTAATTATTGAGAATTTGAATATAAATTGCTTTTCTCGATGGTTAATCTTGCTAGTAGCATATAAAAAACAAACCTTTATTGAAGCAAAATGAAGAATCTCATCTCTAACCTTTAATTAGGTAGAAATGAGGATTGATTGGACGTGAGGAAATAATTGAAAAATATAAGTTTATTAGGTGCCACAGGTTCGATAGGCATACAAACGTTAGATGTTATTGCTTCCCATCCAAATGAATTTAAGCTCGTTTCTATGTCATTTGGTACGAACTATCAAAAAGGCATTGAGATCATTAACAAATTTCATCCTAAATTCGTTTCAGTAAAAGATAAAGCCACATATGACATATTGAAAGATACGTTTACTAAGGAAGAGATTTCATTTCATTATGGCGAAGAAGGGCTGATAGAGGCAGCGATTTATGATGGTGTTGATGTACTTGTTAATGCTGTTGTTGGAAGTGTTGGATTAATTCCGACATTAAGAGCAATTGAGAATAACATCACGATTGCACTTGCTAACAAGGAGACACTTGTAACTGCTGGTCATATTGTGACTGAGCTAGCAAAGAAACATAATGTTTCGATTTTGCCTGTAGATAGTGAGCACTCTGCAATTTTTCAATGTTTGCAAGGGGAGAACGAAAAGTCGATTGAAAGACTAATCGTTACAGCCTCAGGTGGCAGCTTTCGAGATAAAACGAGAGATGAATTAGAAGGTGTTACAGTCGAGCAAGCTTTAAATCATCCTAATTGGTCAATGGGAGCAAAAATCACAATAGATTCAGCGACAATGATGAATAAAGGACTAGAGGTAATAGAAGCTCACTGGCTTTTTAATATGCCATATGAAAAAATTGATGTACTTTTACATAAAGAAAGCATTATCCATTCTTTAGTTGAGTTCCAGGATCATAGCATCATTGCACAACTCGGAACACCTGATATGAGAGTTCCAATTCAATATGCGCTAACATATCCTAATCGATTACCATTAATGCACGGTAAACGACTTGATCTATCGGAAATCGGACAATTACATTTTGAAAAGGCAGATTTTAATAGGTTTCGTTGCTTACAATATGCATATGAATCAGGTAAAATAGGAGGTACAATGCCTACTGTATTAAACGCAGCAAATGAAGAAGCTGTTGCAGCGTTTTTAAAAGGTAAAATAAGCTTTCTGCATATTGAAAATTTGATTGAAACATCTCTTGAAAAGCATGAAAATATTGCTCTTCCTAGTTTAGAGCAAATTCAAGAAGTAGATAAGCTAACACGTAGATTTGTACAAACATTAATCTCATAAAGGTGGTCATACAAAATGAATACGGTGATAGCATTTATCCTGATCTTTGGAGCTCTAGTATTTTTCCATGAGTTAGGCCATTTAATATTTGCAAATCGAGCTGGTATTTTATGTAGAGAATTTGCAATTGGTTTTGGACCTAAAATTTTATCATTCAAGAAAAATGAAACAGTCTATACAATTCGTTTACTACCGATTGGTGGATTTGTAAGAATGGCTGGGGAAGATCCAGAAGTAATTGAGGTAAAACCAGGTCATAATGTCGGATTACTTTTTAATGATGAAAATAAGGTCGAAAAAATTATCTTAAATAATAAAGAAAAATATCCACAAGCACGGATTATTGAAGTTGAGAATGTAGATTTAGAACATAACATGTTTATTTCCGGGTATGAGCATGGTGAAGAGGACTTTCTTAAACGGTTTGATGTAAGTGAAACATCGTTCTTTATTGTTGATGGTCAAGAAGTTCAAATTGCCCCTTATAATCGCCAGTTTCAATCGAAAACTGTTGGTCAAAGAATTGCAGCTATTTTTGCAGGGCCGATGATGAACTTTATTTTAGCATTTGTCATTTTGTTTACATTAGGCTTAATTCAAGGTGCACCGGTTAATGACCCTCGATTAGGTCAGTTAACAGATGACGGTGCTGCTAAAGAAGCAGGATTACAGGAAGGAGATATTATCCACTCGATTGAAGGACAACCTACAGCAAAATGGGAAGAGGTTGTCTCAATCATTCGTGATAATCCAGAAAAAGAATTAACCTTTGAAGTTGAACGCGGAAAGGAAATTCTGTCTGTAGAGGTTGTTCCAGAGTCTGCTAAAGTAGGAGAAGAAACAATCGGGAGAATCGGTGCATATAACCCTGTTGACAAGTCATTTTTAAGTTCAATTAAGTATGGATTTGTTGAAACGTATACATGGACGAAAGAAATATTAGTCGGTTTTGGTAAGCTTATTACCGGACAATTCTCTATTGATATGTTATCAGGCCCTGTTGGTATTTATGATATGACAGACCAAGTAGCAGATTCCGGTACGATCAATTTACTTCGCTGGGCTGCATTGCTTAGTATTAACCTTGGAATCGTCAATTTATTGCCAATCCCAGCATTGGATGGCGGACGACTGTTATTCTTAATCATCGAAGGGTTAAGAGGAAAACCAATTGATCGGCAAAAAGAAGGAATTGTTCATTTTATTGGGTTTTCACTACTAATGTTGTTAATGCTTGTTGTAACATGGAATGATATTCAACGATTATTTCTATAATATCTGATTATCATTTTTAATCCCGTGGATCATCTATAATGAAAAATCCATATTATAATCAATCAGTGGAGGAACAGATATCCTCCACTGATTTAAGTCTAACAACTAAATGAAGAGTTTAAAATATAATAGAGGTGCTCGATATGAAACAAAGTATGACATTTATTCCAACTCTAAGGGAAGTTCCAGCTGATGCAGAGGTGAAAAGCCATCAGTTAATGCTGCGTGCAGGATATATAAGACAAAATACTAGTGGTGTCTACAGTTACTTGCCATTAGCGCAAAAGGTATTAAAGAAAATCGAACAAATTGTCCGTGAAGAAATGGAGAGAGCGGGAGCATCAGAGCTATTTATGCCTGCACTTCAACAATCAGAATTATGGCAAGAATCAGGTCGCTGGTATTCATATGGACCAGAACTAATGAGACTAAAGGATCGTCATGGTCGAGAATTTGCTCTAGGTGCAACTCATGAGGAAGTAATTACAAGCCTTGTTAGAGATGAAGTAAAATCATATAAGCGATTACCTCTAGCTCTTTATCAAATTCAAACAAAATTTAGAGATGAAAAACGCCCACGCTTCGGAGTTTTACGTGGCCGTGAATTTATTATGAAAGATGCTTATTCCTTTCACGATACGTTTGAAAGCTTAGATGAAGGCTATCAAAAAATGTTTGATGCATATCAAAATATTTTTTCAAGATGTGGTCTAGATTTCCGAGCGGTTATTGCGGATTCTGGTGCAATGGGCGGTAAGGATACACATGAGTTTATGGTGCTTTCTGATATCGGTGAGGACACGATCGCATATTCTGATACGTCCCAATATGCTGCTAATATCGAGATGGCGCCAGTTGTTGAAACATACGAAAAAAGCGTGGAAGAGATTTCAGATTTAGAAAAAATAGCAACACCAAATCAAAAATCAATTGAAGAAATTTCAAGTTATTTAAACGTACCGAAAGAAAAATGCATAAAATCTATTTTATTCTCTGTTGATGATCGCTTTGTATTAGTATTAGTTCGCGGTGATCATGACGTAAATGACATTAAGGTAAAGAACTTATATGGTGCTTCTGTTGTTGAATTAGCAACTGCTGAAGAAACATTAGCTAATTTACATTGTGTACATGGTTTTATTGGCCCAATTAATGTCCCTGAGAATATTGAGGTTATAGCTGATCATGCAGTTGCAGCTATTGTTAACGGCATTTGTGGAGCAAATGAGGAAGGGTATCATTATAAAGGTGTGAATGTTGAGAGAGATGCAAATATAACTCAGTTTGCTGATTTGCGTTTCATTCAAGAAGGGGACAAATCACCTGATGGAGAAGGAAGAATCAAATTTGCAAAAGGGATCGAGGTTGGTCATGTATTTAAGCTTGGTACGAGATACAGTGAGGCGATGAACGCAACCTTCCTTGATGAAAATGGGCGCACACAGCCAATGATTATGGGCTGCTATGGAATTGGTGTTTCTAGAACATTAGCAGCAATAATTGAACAAAATCATGATGAAAATGGAATCGTTTGGCCATTAACGGTTGCTCCATTCCAATTACATGTGATTCCTGTAAATGTGAAGGATGATACGCAAAAGGATTTAGCCGAAAAACTTTATAAGCAATTTTTTGACCAAGGCTATGAAGTTCTTATCGATGATCGAAAAGAGCGTGCAGGTGTTAAATTTGCCGATTCAGATTTAATTGGTATACCAATTCGTGTAACAGTTGGCAAAAAGGCTGCAGAAGGTATTGTTGAGGTAAAGGTACGTAAAACTGGTGAAGCTTTTGATGTTCCAGTAGATGAATTATCAGAAAAGATTAAGAAAATACTTGGAAACTAAAAAAGGTTACAGTAACAGACAAACCATGTTAAAATAATTTTAGAATAAACGAGAGAGGCTGACTCGAAGAAAATGGACAAACCTTTTTAGGTTTTGTTTATCAAAATGAGGCAGCCTTTTCTCTTTGTAAACTCTATTCCATTGGGGAAAAGAAAGTGGAGAGAGGGGAATATGATGGAAGTAGAAATAAATCAAAAAGAGAGAATGCAGCTACTCCTTCAGCAAATTAATCTAACAGAGGATGCTGTTGTCGTTCACTTTAAAAATGGTTTAATTGCAAAATTAACTGTTCATAAACAAAGTAAAAAGTGGCATTTCCATTTTCAATTTGAAAGAATTTTACCCTTTGACGTATTTCAATTATTTCAGACAAGACTAATAAAAGCATTTTCTCATATTGCAGAAGTGACCTTTTCAATCGAAGCGAAGGAAGCAATATTTGATGAAAAGCTTGTCAGAGATTATTGGTCAATTTGTATTAGCCAGTTGGATGGGATTTCACCACCAATGCTATCGCTATTAAATGAGCAAGTTCCAACGGTACAAGGTGTTAAAGTCATTGTTAAAACGAAAAATGATACAGAAGCAATGACAATTAAGAGAAAATATGCTTCATTAATCCAAGAGAGCTTTCAGCAATTTGGCTTTCCAGTTTTCCAATTAGACACAACTGTTGCTGTATCAGAGGAAGAAATTAAAAAGTTCCAGGAATTAAAACGACAAGAAGATAAAGAAAAGGGACTTAAAGCATTAGAAGATATGGTGAAGGCGGAGAAGGAAGATCAATCTCAACCAGAGCTCTCTGGTCCATTGACGATAGGTTATACAATTAAAAATGATGAAGAAATACGCACGCTCGCTTCTATTGAGGATGAGGAACGAAGAACAACGATTCAAGGGTATGTATTTGACGCAGAAACGAAGGAATTAAGAAGCGGTAGAACGTTACTTACCTTCAAAATTACTGACTATACAAGTTCGATTTTAGTGAAAATGTTTGCTAGAGATAAAGAAGATGCAGTGCTCGTACAAGCAGTTAAAAAAGGTATGTGGTTAAAAGTACGAGGAAGTATTCAAAACGATACCTTTGTTCGAGATTTAGTCATGATCGCGAATGATATTAATGAAATTGCTCCTAATGAACGGGTCGATCGTTCAAAAGAAGGGGAAAAACGCGTTGAATTACATCTTCATTCTCCGATGAGCCAAATGGATGCAGTAACATCAGTTAGTAAATATGTTGAGCAAGCGAAAAAATGGGGGCATAAGGCGATTGCCTTAACAGATCATGCTGTCGCACAATCATTCCCTGAAGCATACTCTGCAGGGAAGAAGCATGGTGTGAAAATTCTCTATGGCGCTGAAATTAATTTAGTTGATGATGGTGTACCTATTGCATACAATGATGCAAACCGTTTGTTAGCAGATGAAACCTATGTCGTGTTTGACGTGGAAACAACTGGTTTATCAGCAGTATATGACACAATTATAGAATTAGCTGCCGTAAAGGTTCGTGGCGGCGAAATTATCGATCGATTTGAATCCTTTGCAAATCCACATCAATCATTATCAGCGACAATCATTGATTTAACAGGTATTACAGATGATATGCTTACAGATGCACCAAACGTTGATGAGGTGTTAGCGAAATTTAAAGAGTGGATCGGTGATGACATATTAGTTGCACATAATGCAAGTTTTGATATGGGCTTCTTAAATGTAGGTTTTAAAAAGCATTTAGGTGAAGAAAAAGCAAAAAATCCGGTAATTGATACGCTGGAACTAGGACGCTTTTTATATCCTGAGTTAAAAAACCACCGGTTAAATACTCTATGTAAAAAGTTCGATATTGATTTGACACAGCATCACCGTGCAATCTATGACTGTGAAGCAACAGGATTTTTACTGATTAAAATGTTGAAGGATGCCGAAGAAAAAGGCATTGAATACCATAATCAATTTAATGACAATATGGGAAAAGGCAATGCGTATCAACGGTCTCGTCCATACCATGCAACAGTCTTAGCAAAAAATGATATCGGCTTGAAAAATTTATTTAAGCTAGTCTCAATTTCGCATCTCAATTACTTTTATCGAGTCCCGCGAATTCCTCGGTCACAGTTAAATAAATATCGAGAAGGCTTAATCATTGGTTCTGCCTGTGATAAAGGGGAAGTTTTTGAAGGGATGATGCAAAAATCTCCTGAAGAGGTTGAGGAAATTGCGCAATATTATGATTATTTAGAAGTCCATCCTTTAGAAGTTTACAATCATTTAATTGATTTGGAATATATTAAGGATGAAAATGCTTTAAAAGAGATTGTAACTAATATTGTAAAATTAGGTGAAAAGCTCAATAAGCCTGTTGTTGCAACAGGTAATGTCCACTATTTAAATCCGGTTGATAAAATATACCGAAAAATATTAATTAGCTCTCAAGGTGGGGCAAATCCGCTAAATCGCCATGAATTACCTAATGTACATTTCCGTACAACTGATGAGATGTTAAATTGTTTTGCATTTTTAGGTTCTGAAAAAGCAAAAGAAATTGTCATTGAAAATACGAATAAAATCGCGGACTTGATTGACGAAATAAAACCGATTAAGGATGACTTGTATACACCGAAAATTGAAGGTGCAGATGAGGAAATTCGGGCAATGAGTTATTCGCGAGCAAGAAGCATTTATGGTGAAAACCTTCCGGAGCTTGTTGAAGCAAGACTTGAAAAAGAGCTTAAAAGTATTATTGGCCATGGTTTCGCTGTTATCTATTTAATTTCTCACAAGCTAGTAAAAAAATCATTGGATGATGGATACCTAGTAGGTTCTCGTGGTTCGGTCGGCTCCTCATTTGTTGCAACGATGACGGAAATTACCGAGGTAAACCCATTGCCACCTCATTATGTTTGTCCTGAATGTCAACACTCTGAATTTTTTAATGATGGTTCTGTTGGCTCTGGCTTTGACTTACCTAATAAGGAATGTCCAAACTGTGGAGCGCAATATCAGAAGGACGGACACGATATTCCGTTCGAAACATTCCTTGGGTTTAAAGGGGACAAGGTACCTGATATCGATTTAAACTTCTCTGGGGAATACCAACCTACTGCACATAACTATACGAAAGTATTGTTCGGAGAAGACAATGTGTATCGTGCAGGTACGATCGGTACTGTTGCAGAGAAAACTGCTTATGGATATGTAAAAGGATATGCAAATGACCATAATTTAATCTATCGTGGTGCAGAAGTAGATCGGTTAGTTCAAGGCTGTACTGGTGTTAAACGGACAACAGGACAGCATCCAGGCGGAATTATCGTTGTTCCTGATTATATGGATATTTATGATTTTTCACCTATTCAGTATCCAGCAGATGCAACTGGTTCAGAATGGCGGACAACTCATTTTGATTTCCATTCTATCCATGATAATCTATTAAAATTAGATATTCTAGGACACGACGATCCGACAGTTATCCGCATGCTTCAAGATTTAAGCGGTATTGATCCTAAGACCATTCCTACCGATGATCCTGAAGTAATGAAAATTTTCAGTGGGACTGAGTCATTGGGCGTCACAGAAGAGCAGATAATGTGTAAAACGGGAACACTTGGTATACCTGAATTTGGTACACGATTTGTGCGGCAAATGCTTGAAGACACAAAACCAACTACGTTTTCTGAACTTGTTCAAATATCAGGACTATCTCATGGTACAGATGTTTGGTTAGGAAATGCACAAGAATTAATTCACAATAATATTTGTACATTAAGCGAAGTAATAGGTTGTCGTGACGACATTATGGTTTACTTAATTTATCAAGGATTGGAACCTTCCTTTGCATTTAAAATTATGGAATCTGTTCGTAAAGGTAAAGGGTTAACAGATGAAATGGAAGAAGAAATGAAAAAACAGAATGTTCCAGATTGGTATATTGATTCATGTCTTAAAATTAAGTATATGTTCCCTAAGGCACATGCTGCAGCATATGTTTTAATGGCAGTGAGAATTGCATGGTTTAAAGTACATCATCCACTTCTTTATTATGCGGCATATTTCACTGTCCGTGCAGATGATTTTGATATTGAAACAATGGCCAAAGGTTCTACACCTATTCGAGCAAAAATTGAAGAAATAAATGCAAAAGGATTAGATGCATCACCAAAAGAGAAAAACCTTTTAACTGTATTAGAATTAGCTTTAGAAATGTGTGAAAGAGGCTATTCCTTCCAAAAGGTTAATCTCTATCGATCTAGTGCAGATGAATTTATTATTGATGGGAATTCATTAATTCCACCATTTAATTCGATACCAGGTTTAGGAACGAACGCGGCAATTAACATTGTCAAAGCAAGAGAAGAAGGAGAATTTCTATCAAAAGAAGATCTTCAACGCCGTGGAAAGGTATCGAAAACAATCATTGAGTATCTTAATGCACAAGGTTGTTTGGATGAATTACCTGATCAAAATCAATTATCACTGTTTTAATCTTTTAAATGAACAGTCTAAACCTACCCGTATATTTGCAATAAATTTATGGTTATGTTATGCTTTAAATGGAAATGCTAACGATAAGCAGAGAAAAAGGAGAGTGGGGAAACCCACTCTTTCGTATTGTAATCACTCTTGTCACTCGGATAGTATAGTACATATTATTCCCTGCTCAAAAGGCAGGGTTTTTCAGCAACATACGATATAAGGCTAGCAAAGATTTAATCAAAAGTATAAACCGATTTTACTTATTCATATATTATTAAATGCTAAATTAGCGCTGATTATTTCTTGATGATTTCGACTAGTCTTAAAAAACATTCGCTACGGTTTCTTAGCAAGGAGGAAGAGAATGAGCAAGAAGGTAACAGATATCGTAGAACAATTAGTTACACCAATCGTGAATGATATGAATTTAGAGTTAGTGGATATTGAATATGTAAAAGAAGGGTCAAATTGGTTTCTTCGAGTTTTTATTGATTCCGAAAAAGGCGTTGACATTGAAGAATGTGGAATTGTAAGTGAACGCTTAAGTGAACAGCTAGATGAAACTGACCCAATTCAGCATAACTATTTTTTAGAGGTATCTTCACCTGGTGCTGAGAGACCATTAAAAAAAGAAGCTGACTTTGAAAAGTCTATTGGTAAGCAAGTTCATATCAAAACGTATGAGCCTATCGATGGTGAAAAAGTGTTTGAAGGTGTCCTGACAGCATTTGATGGTCAAACGATCACTGTAACTGTTACGATAAAAACTAGAAAGAAGAAAATTGAAATCCCTTATGCTAAAGTTGCAAAAGCAAGATTAGCTGTAACCTTTAATTAAATGAGAAAATCATCTCATTTGAAAAAGAAATAAAAATAAGAGATTTTTTTCCTCGCTCTCCTTTTTTTATAAGGCTTTTTACGTAAACATTGCTGACTTTTACTTAGTAGTATTGTGTGGGAAGATAGTAAACCACTTATTGGATACCTGTCTCTCTCTCTTAGCAATTCTACTTGGGCTTTTATGAAAAAGGATGAAGATGGACATGCAAACAAATTTGTATTTAGTTTATTTTTTAAGGGGGAAACCGTTAAAATGAGTAGTGAATTATTAGATGCTTTAACAATATTAGAAAAGGAAAAAGGCATCAGCAAAGATATCATTATTGAAGCAATTGAAGCTGCTTTAATTTCTGCTTATAAAAGAAATTTTAATCAAGCGCAGAACGTAAGAGTTGATTTAAATCGGGAAACTGGAACGATGAAGGTTTTTGCGAGAAAAGACGTAGTTGATGAAGTGTATGATCCACGTCTGGAAATTTCTTTAAGTGAAGCACAAAGTATTAATCCAAATTATATGTTAAATGATGTAATTGAAATGGAAGTTACACCTAAAGACTTTGGAAGAATTGCAGCGCAAACTGCTAAACAAGTCGTGACACAACGTGTTCGTGAAGCAGAGCGTGGAGTTATTTACAGTGAATTTATTGATCGTGAAGAAGATATCATGACAGGTATTGTTCAGCGGATTGACTCAAAATTTATTTATGTTAGCCTAGGCAAGATTGAGGCTCTTTTACCAGTTAGTGAGCAAATGCCAAATGAAACATATAAACCACACGATCGAATCAAAGTGTTTATTACGAAAGTTGAAAAAACAACAAAAGGGCCGCAAATTTTTGTTTCTAGAACTCACCCTGGCTTATTAAAAAGATTGTTTGAAATTGAAGTTCCAGAAATTTATGATGGGACAGTTGAAATTAAATCTGTATCACGTGAAGCGGGAGACAGATCAAAAATTTCTGTCCACTCTGACAATCCTGAGGTTGATCCAGTAGGTTCATGTGTTGGGCCTAAAGGTCAGCGAGTACAAGCAATTGTTAATGAGCTAAAAGGTGAAAAAATTGATATTGTAAGATGGTCTGAGGATCCAATTGAATTTGTTGCAAATGCGTTAAGTCCTTCAAAGGTTGTCGAAGTTCTTGTTAATGAAGAAGAGAAAGCGACAACAGTTATTGTTCCTGATTATCAGCTTTCATTGGCCATTGGAAAAAGAGGGCAAAATGCTCGTTTAGCAGCAAAACTTACAGGCTGGAAAATCGATATTAAAAGTGAATCTGATGCTGAAAAGGCTGGTATTTATCCACTAAACTCAGCAGATAAAGATGAAAATTTTGACGATGAACCACTTTTAACAAGTATACATGAACCAGAGGTTAGTGAATAAGAGGTGAATCATATGAGCAATCGCAAAATTCCTTTACGTAAATGTGTTGCAACAGGGGAAATGAGAGCAAAGAAAGAACTTGTTCGTGTTGTCCGTTCAAAGGAAGGCGATGTATCAGTCGACTTAACAGGTAAAAAAAATGGGCGAGGAGCTTATATCACACTTGATAAAGAGTGCATTCTCCTAGCAAAGAAGAAAAATATCCTTGCCAATCATTTAAAAACATCGATTGATGATACTTTATATGATGAACTCTTACAGTTGGCTGAGAAGGAGAAAAAATAAATAAATGAACGATCAGCAACAATGGATGTCCTTATTGGGCTTAGCAAATCGAGCACGAAAAGTTATTTCAGGAGAGGAACTTGTTGTAAAAGAGGTGAGACAAAAGCGAGCTAAGCTTGTTTTACTCTCACAAGATGCATCAAATAATACAATGAAAAAGGTAACAGATAAATGTAAATTTTATCAGGTACCTATTATTACTGTAAATAATCGTTACCAACTTGGGCAAGCAATTGGCAAGGAAGCTAGAGTAGTTGTAGCGATTAATGATGCGGGCTTTGCTACAAAGTTAAAAACCTTGCTCGATTAATATTCTTGGGGGTGAACGTATGACAAAAATGCGAGTATATGAATATGCAAAACAAATAAATGTATCAAGTAAAGATATTATTACTACGTTACAAGAGATGAATGTCGAAGTAAATAATCACATGTCAACGATCGAGAATGATGTGATTGTAAAACTAGACCAAAAATTCAAATCAAATAATGAATCAAATAAGAAACCGGGGAAACAAGTGACTAATACAAATCAAACGACAAATAAACAAGATAATAATAAAACAAACATTGAAAATAAACCTGCAAATAATAAATCACAAAAGCCTTTTAATAATTCAAACCGTGATAACAAAAAACCGAACCAATCTAATCACAAATCCAACCAAAATAAAGGGAAGAAAAATAATCATAACAAGAAAAACAAAGGTACTCATCAGCAACAACCTATCCAAGCGAAGCCGAAAAAGGAACTGCCTAGCAAAATTACCTTTACAGGCAGCCTCACTGTTGGGGAACTTGCTGCTAAGTTAGGGAAAGAGCCATCAGAAATTATTAAAAAGCTTCTTCTTCTAGGAACTATGGCAACAATTAATCAGGAATTAGATAAAGATTCGATTGAACTAATTGCTGGAGAATATGGTGTTGAAGTTGAAGAAGAAATCGTATTTGAAAAAACAGAATTTGAAAAGTACGAAGAAGAGGACCGTGAAGAAGATTTACAAATCCGTCCAGCTGTTGTAACGATTATGGGACATGTTGACCATGGTAAAACAACACTTCTAGATTCAATCCGGAATACGAAGGTGACTGAAGGGGAAGCTGGCGGTATTACACAACATATCGGTGCATACCAAATTGTTGCAAATGATCAAAAGATAACCTTCTTAGATACTCCAGGTCACGCAGCATTTACAACAATGCGTGCTCGTGGTGCGCAAATTACTGATATTACAATTCTCGTTGTTGCTGCTGACGATGGTGTTATGCCACAAACAATTGAAGCGATCAACCATGCAAAAGCTGCCGAGGTGCCTATCATTGTTGCTGTTAACAAAATTGATAAACCGACTGCAAATCCTGATCGTGTCATGCAGGAATTGACAGAACATGGTTTAGTACCTGAAGCATGGGGTGGAGATACTATTTTTGTACCTGTATCAGCATTAACAGGTCAAGGTCTTGATGAGTTACTAGAGATGATTTTATTAGTAACTGAGGTTGAGGAGTTAAAAGCAAATCCTAATCGTAGAGCTACTGGAACTGTTATTGAAGCACAATTGGATAAGGGAAGAGGCTCAGTTGCTACACTTCTTGTTCAAAATGGAACATTACGTGTCGGAGATCCAATCGTAGTTGGAAATACATTCGGCCGTGTTCGTGCAATGGTAAATGATCTAGGTCGACGTGTGAAAGAAGCAGAACCTTCCACTCCTGTTGAAATTACAGGCTTAAATGATGTCCCACAAGCAGGGGATCAATTTATGGTATTTGAGGACGAGAAGCAAGCTCGTCAGGTTGGTGAAGCTAGAGCGCAGAAGCAGCTTGATGAGCAGCGTAGTGAAGGCTCTAAGCTAAGCTTAGATGATTTATTTGAACAAATAAAACAAGGTGATATTAAAGACATTAATTTAATCGTAAAGGCAGATGTTCAAGGTTCTGTTGAAGCATTGGCTGCTGCTTTACAAAAAATCGATGTTGAAGGTGTGAGAGTAAAAATTATTCACACTGGTGTTGGAGCGATCACTGAATCAGATATTATTCTTGCAGCTGCTTCAAACGCTATCGTTATTGGCTTTAATGTTCGCCCTGATAGTGGTGCAAAGAAAACGGCAGATGTTGAAAATGTAGATATCCGCCTGCATCGAATTATTTATAAAGTAATCGAAGAAATTGAATCAGCGATGAAAGGTATGCTTGATCCAGAATTTGAAGAAAAGGTAATTGGTCAAGTTGAAGTTCGTCAAACATTTAAAGTATCAAAAATCGGAACGATCGCTGGTTGTTATGTGACAGAAGGAAAAATTACCCGTGATAGTGGGGTTCGCTTAATTAGAGATGGAATTGTTATTTTTGAAGGTGAAATTGATACATTAAAACGTTTCAAAGATGACGTTAAAGAGGTTGCTCGTAACTATGAATGTGGTATCACAATTAAGAATTACAATGATGTGAAAGAAGGAGACATCATTGAGGCTTATGTGATGGAGGAAATTGAGCGGAAATGATAGGATTTATTGATTGTGAATGCATAATATATGACACACAATCACTAAAAGAAAAAAGAGCAGTTTTACAACGAATTCTTACAAGAATCAAGCAAAAGTACAATGTTTCAATTTCTGAAATAGATTTTCAAGACACTTGGCAACGAACGAAATTCGGTATTGTTGCGATCAGTTCATCTAAAGTTCAGACTGAGCGAGAGCTGCAAAATGTTTTAGGATTTATAGATTCTTTTCCTGAAATTGAGCGAACTGTTACTATGTTTGAATGGTTGTAAATGAAGAGGTGAATGGCATGAGCTTAAGGGCAAACCGTGTCGCTGAACAAATGAAAAAGGAATTAGGCGATATAATTGGACGGAAAATTAAAGACCCACGTATTGGTTTTGTTACAGTTACAGATGTAAGTGTATCTGGAGACTTACAAATTGCAAAGGTATATATATCTGTCCTTGGTGATGAGGAACAAAGAGAAAACACATTAAAAGGATTAGCTAAGGCTAAAGGCTTTATCCGTTCAGAAATTGGGCAAAGAATTCGTCTAAGAAAAACGCCTGAAATTCAATTTGAATTTGATGAATCAATTGACTACGGTAATAGAATTGAAACACTAATTCATGAGTTAAACTCCCAACATAATCAGGGCGAATAACTCCTTTCTACAAAGGGATAGACAATGGCGTCTATCCCTTTGTTAATGGATAAGTACGTTAAATGGCTGAACAATTATGTTGCATGATGATAAAAATACCTATGCATGTTTGTTTGGTATGAATAAAGGAGGTAATCATATTTGGAAGGTGTTTTATTATTAAATAAACCAGTTGGTATGACATCTCATGATTGTGTCGCAAAAATGAGAAAACTTGCTAAGACGAAGAAAGTAGGTCATACTGGGACACTCGATCCGGATGTTACGGGAGTTTTACCAATATGTCTTGGACGGGCAACAAAAATTGTGGAATATTTAACCGCTTCTTCTAAAACGTATGAGGCTGAAGTAACAATTGGCATTTCAACGACAACAGAGGACGCTTCTGGTGAGATCGTTGAACAAAGAAATGTTACATCTCCATTATTAAAATTACAAGTTGAACAGGTTCTCAATTCTATGCTTGGACAAATTGAACAAGTGCCTCCGATGTACTCCGCCGTAAAGGTGAAGGGGAGAAAACTTTATGAGTATGCTAGAGCAGGGATTGAGGTAGAGCGTCCGGTTCGTCAAATTACAATAACCGATATATGCTTGTTAGGCGATGTTACGAACACTGACTCCCTGTCGAAGTTCAAATTTCGTGTCACTTGTTCAAAGGGAACATATGTTAGAACATTAGCAGTTATGATTGGAGAACGTCTTGGTTATCCCGCACATATGTCAAAGCTAGTGCGAACAAAATCAGGACAATTTGATCTAGCTGATTGTTTATCTTTTGAAGAAATTGAGACGAAAGTTGAAAATGGTACTCTTCAAGAGTCATTATTATCAATCGGAGAAGCGTTAAAAGATTTGCCGAAATTTATTATCCATGATACGCTATCAAAGAAAGTGAAGAATGGTGCCGTGCTTGAGCTTCCATCACAATTTCATAACTTTGAGTCAGGTGCTCCGATCGTTTTGTATGATGATGAAGATAGATGCCTCGCAATTTATGCAAAGCATCCGACGAAGCATCATCTTATGAAGCCAATAAAGATATTAATGATTGAAAATTAAGCTGTTTTAAGTAGAAAAGGTGAAGTTGACTGTGAAAATAATAAAATTGTCTCATCCACATCATAAAGTCAATCAAGATTTTGATGAAATGACCTTGGCTTTAGGTTATTTTGATGGGGTACATAAAGGACATCAAAAGGTCATCATAAAGGCAAAAGAAATAGCTGAGGAAACTGGAATGAAGAGTGCAGTTATGACATTTCATCCACATCCACTTGTCGTACTGCGTAAACAAAAGGAAATCGATTATCTTACACCTCTTGAGGAAAAAATCAAATTAATCGAGCAGTTAGATGTCGATCTCTTATTTATAGTTGAATTTACAGAGGAATTCGCTGCATTATCTCCGCAGCAATTTGTTGACGAGTATATTATCAATTTCCATGTAAAGCATGTAGTTGCTGGGTTTGATTTTACATATGGACATTTAGGTAAAGGAACGATGAACACCTTGCCTGAACATTCTAGGGAGCAATTTTCTTGTACGACTGTTGAAAAGCAAACTGATCATGATCGAAAAATTAGCTCATCATTAATCCGTGAAGCGATTAAAAATGGTGACATTATTTATGCGAATAAATTACTAGGAAGACCACATTCCGTTTCAGGAACGGTTGTGCATGGTGATAAACGAGGTAGAACGATTGGTTTTCCGACCGCGAATGTTGATGTTCCAGATATGTATTTGATACCTCCTACAGGTGTCTATGCGGTATCCCTCACAGTGAAGGGAAAAGAATACAAAGGTGTTTGTAATATTGGATTTAAACCAACTTTTAATAAAGAGAAGGAACTTAAACCAAGCATTGAGGTTCATATTTTTGACTTTAATCAAGATATATATGGAGAAAAGGTTTCTGTTTCGTGGTACAAACGTATAAGAAGTGAACAAAAGTTCCATAATGTAGATGAACTTGTTGCTCAAATTTCTAAAGATAAAAACGATGCATTACAATTCTTTGCAGAAAAAATGTATTAGTTCTTGCAAAATGAATAAAAAAATAGTATTCTAATTGATGTAACTTAAAACCATTGCTTGGCAAATCGATTCACCACCGATTGCTCGGTAATTGGGGTTTTTGAAAATTAAGGAGGTGAAAAGGATGGCTATCACACAAGAACGTAAAAACGAACTTATCGCAACTTACAAAACACATGAATCTGATACTGGTTCACCAGAGGTTCAAATTGCTATCCTTACTGAGGACATCAATAACTTAAACGAACACTTACGCGTTCACAAAAAAGACCACCACTCACGTCGCGGTCTATTAAAAATGGTAGGTAAGCGTCGTAACTTACTAACTTACTTACGTAATAAAGATGTAACTCGTTATCGTGAATTAATCAACAAGCTTGGTTTACGTCGATAATACCTTAAAAAGCGGGATTTTTCCCGCTTTTTTAGTGTATATAAATATGACTGAAAAGGTAAGTCTGATATAATACACACCATAACAACTAATATCATCATCCAATTTTAAATAAACTACCTTTAAGTAATTAAAGTAGGTATGCATGCGATTATGCTAAAACAATCGTGATACGATGAAATTATTTTGTTTATACTAATACATATACGCCTGAATATAAGAGAGGAGTTTTACATAAATGGGACAAGATAAGCAAACCTTTTCCATAGAGTGGGCTGGTAGAAACCTAACGGTAGAAATTGGCCAATTAGCTAAACAAGCAAATGGTGCTGTTCTCGTACGATATGGTGATACAGCGGTATTAAGTACAGCGACAGCGTCAAAGGATCCTAAGCCACTTGACTTTTTCCCTTTAACTGTTAATTATGAGGAACGTTTATATGCTGTTGGGAAAATTCCTGGTGGATTTATTAAAAGAGAAGGTCGACCTAGTGAAAAAGCAATTTTGGCAAGTCGCTTAATAGATAGACCAATAAGACCATTATTTGCAGATGGTTTTCGAAATGAAGTACAAGTCATAAGCATTGTAATGAGTGTCGATCAAGACTGTTCATCTGAAATGGCTGCAATGTTTGGTTCATCATTAGCATTATGTGTATCTGACATTCCATTCGAAGGTCCAATTGCAGGTGTTACGGTTGGACGGATTAATAATGAATTCATCATTAATCCAACTGTAGAACAAACTGAGAAAAGTGATATTCATTTAGTTGTTGCAGGTACTAAGGATGCTATTAACATGGTTGAGGCTGGTGCAAATGAAGTACCAGAAGAAATTATGCTTGAAGCAATCATGTTCGGTCATGAAGAAATTAAACGACTAATTGCATTCCAAGAAGAGGTTACTGCAGCTGTTGGAAAAGAGAAAATAGAGGTTGAACTGTTCCAACTAGATGCTGACCTAGAAAAGGAAATCCGTGAACGAGCTGAAAAAGACTTATTAAAGGCTATTCAAGTTCAAGAGAAACATGCAAGAGAAGAAGCGATTACTGAAGTAAAAAATGCGGTATTAGCTCATTATGAAGAAATAGAAGCTGACGATGAAACATTGAAGCAAGTAAATCAAATCTTAAGCAAAATCGTTAAGGCTGAAGTTCGTCGCTTAATTACGGAAGAAAAGATTCGACCAGACGGCCGAAAAGTGGATGAAATCAGACCGCTATCGTCTGAGGTTAATCTATTATCTAGAACACATGGTTCAGGATTATTTACAAGAGGACAAACCCAAGCACTTAGTATTTGTACACTCGGAGCACTTGGCGATGTTCAAATCCTTGACGGACTTGGTATAGAAGAATCAAAACGGTTTATGCACCACTATAATTTCCCACAATTTAGTGTTGGGGAAACAGGGCCAATGAGAGGTCCAGGACGTCGTGAAATTGGTCATGGTGCCTTAGGTGAAAGAGCATTAGAGCCTGTTATTCCTTCAGAAAAGGATTTCCCATATACAATCCGTTTAGTGTCTGAAGTATTAGAATCAAATGGTTCAACTTCACAAGCAAGTATTTGTGCAAGCACATTGGCGATGATGGATGCAGGTGTACCTATTAAAGCACCTGTTGCTGGGATTGCAATGGGACTTGTAAAGTCTGGCGAGAATTACACAGTTTTAACAGACATACAAGGAATGGAAGACCATCTTGGTGATATGGACTTCAAAGTAGCGGGAACAGAAAATGGTGTAACTGCATTGCAAATGGACATTAAGATTGCTGGATTATCTCGTGAAATCCTAGAAGAAGCCTTACAGCAAGCGAAAAAGGGAAGAATGGAAATATTAAAAACAATGCTTGATACAATTTCCGCCCCTAAGCAACAGCTTTCTCGATATGCTCCAAAGATTTTAACAATGACAATCAACCCTGACAAAATCAGAGATGTTATTGGACCAAGTGGAAAGCAAATCAATAAAATTATTGAAGAAACTGGCGTAAAAATTGATATTGAGCAAGATGGTACTGTATTTATTTCATCTGTAAATGAAGAAATGAACCAAAAGGCGAAGAAAATTATTGAGGATATTGTCCGTGAAGTCGTTGTTGGACAAATGTATCTTGGTAAGGTAAAACGAATTGAAAAGTTCGGTGCTTTTGTTGAGATATTTAATGGGAAAGATGGCTTAGTCCATATTTCAGAGCTAGCAGAGGAACGTGTTGGAAAAGTTGAAGATGTCGTTTCCATTGGTGATGAAATTCTCGTTAAAGTAACAGAAATCGATAAGCAAGGAAGAGTAAACCTTTCTAGAAAAGCTGTATTAAAAGAGCAAAAAGAAAAGGAAAAGCAAGAAGGGTAATATGGAGGCCGGGGAAACCGGGCTTCTTTTCCATTTTATCTTATTTTCCAGTTAGGAAAGTGAGATGGAATGTTCTTTACATATCATGAGGAAGGCAATTGTTTTCTAGTTCTACCTTGTCCCCTTTTTACATATTTTTAAATGAAAAGGGGGATACATAATGCAAAGGAAACTATTACAAATCGTTGGATTTATTGCCATCTTAACGGTTAGCTTAGGGTTTATCGGAAACCCCTATCTACCTGCTTTAAATATTGATATTCAACATATTAGTCAAACTGTTTCAAAGCAGCAGGACAGCTTGTATCAAGAAATTGTTGAAAAATCAGATGAATATAAGATACCTGCACAAGATGCGGAAATACATAAAGTTTGGAAAGCGACTCCAGGCTATAATGGGATCGAAATTGATATCGAGGAATCATATGAGCGGATGAAAAAGAAAGGTGTTTTTGATGAAAAACTTCTTATTTACCGTCAAGTGAAACCAAAAAAACATCTTGAAGATTTGCCTGCAGAGCCTATATATCGAGGACATCCCGATAAACCAATGGTTTCCTTTTTAATAAATGTTGCATGGGGGAATGAATATATTCCAGAAATGCTTGATACATTAAATAAATATCATGTTAAAGCAACATTTTTCTTAGAAGGTCGCTGGGTGAAAGAAAATCCAGAAATAGCAAAAATGATCGTTGATGCTGGTCATGAAATTGGTAATCATTCTTATACTCATCCTGATATGAGCAAGTTGTCTGCGGGGAAAATCAGAGAGCAAATACAAAAAACAAATGAAGTCATTAAATCAATTACTGATGTAAGTCCAACATGGTTTGCACCACCAAGTGGCAGTTTTCGTGATGAAGTCGTAAAAATAGCTGCTGAATATCATATGAAAACGGTTATGTGGAGTGTTGATACGATCGATTGGCAAAAGCCTGCACCACATGTATTAGTCCAACGGGTAATGGATAAAGTTCATAATGGTGCGATAATCTTAATGCATCCAACTTCACCAACAGCACAAAGCCTTGAAACGTTAATTTTATCAATTAAGAAAAAAGGGTATTCCTTTGGATCGATAAGTATGCTAATGGATGAGGAAAGACTCTTCGATGGACAGATGATGAAAACAAAAAAAGATTCTGGCAACTAAGAAGGAGGAACACGCTTGATCAAAAAGTATACGTGTCAAAATGGAGTAAGAATTGTATTAGAAAACATCCCTACTGTTCGTTCCGTAGCTATTGGTGTATGGATTGGAACAGGTTCGAGAAATGAAAATAAACAGAATAATGGTGTGTCACATTTTTTAGAGCATATGTTTTTTAAAGGAACAAAAACAAGATCGGCAAGAGAAATCGCAGAATCGTTTGATAGCATTGGTGGGCAGGTGAATGCTTTTACTTCAAAGGAGTACACTTGTTATTATGCAAAAGTATTAGATGATCATGCAGGATTTGCCTTAGACGTACTTGCAGATATGTTTTTCAATTCGACCTTTGATGAGGAAGAATTAAAGAAGGAAAAAAATGTTGTATATGAAGAAATCAAAATGTATGAGGACACACCTGATGATATAGTCCATGATTTGTTAAGTCGTGCAACATATGGAGATCATCCATTAGGCTACCCAATTCTTGGAACAGAGGAAACACTTGCAACATTTAATGGCGATACGTTAAGGGAGTATATGAATAATTATTATACTCCTGATAATGTCGTAATTTCGATCGCAGGTAATGTTTCAGAAGAATTTATTAAACAAGTAGAAAAACACTTCGGTTCTTATGAAACTGGAGCAAAGAAACGAGAATTTGAAAAGCCAAGCTTTATGGTTGAAAAAATTGCTCGGAAAAAAGAAACTGAACAAGCGCATCTCTGTATTGGATTTAACGGTTTAGAAGCTGGGCATGATGACATCTATAGCTTAATTGTCCTTAATAATATTTTAGGTGGAAGTATGAGCTCTCGCTTGTTTCAGGATGTAAGGGAACAAAAAGGACTAGCCTATTCAGTATTTTCCTATCATTCATCTTATCAAGATAATGGCATTTTAACGATTTATGGCGGTACAGGCAAAAAACAATTAAATTTGTTATTTGAAACGATTCAGGAAACACTATCCACATTAAAAAATGACGGAATAACTGCCAAGGAATTAGCCAATAGTAAGGAACAGATGAAAGGCAGTTTAATGCTTAGTCTTGAAAGCACGAATAGTAGAATGAGCAGAAATGGTAAAAATGAATTGATGCTAGGTCGCCACCGCTCACTAGATTCCATTATTGAATTGGTGAACGAGGTGACAGAGGATAGTGTAAATTCACTTGCAAATCAAGTGTTTACAGATCAATATGCTGTATCATTAATAAGCCCTGATGGAGTTTTACCAGATAAGCTTAGCTGAAAAAACATAAGGCTTTAGAAAAATGTCTACAATAAAAATTTGTAGGCATTTTTTTTTATCATCAAACGATACAATATACTAAGGGGGAATGGACATGAGATTAAGTGAACTAAGTGGCAAAGAAATCGTCGATGTAAAAAGAGCCGAAAGACTTGGTGTATTAGGCCAAACAGATTTAGAAATAAACGAACAAGGGCAGATTACTTCATTAATTATTCCATCTTTGAAATGGTTTGGCCTTAGGAAACAAGGTCAAGAAATTAGAGTCCCTTGGCAGCATATAAAAAAAATTGGCACGGATATGATCATTTTAGAGATTCCTGATGAAACGATGGAAAAAATAGAATGATATATGATTTTAGCGGCTGGCACTATGCCAGCTTTTTTATTTTGCCAACCTTTATTTCTTCGTTCATTTTTCCTCTAATTAATCACCCAAATCTTATTTTCTACATAGTATGTTGAAGTAAGTTATCCAACAAAACGTTGAAATGAAAACAGATAACATGCGAAAAAAGAAGGTGAACGTTCAACATGTTAACAGGTTTAAACGTAGCTGTTTTCGGAGGAGATGCAAGACAGCTTGAAGTTATCCGTAAATTAACTGAACTTGATGCAAAACTTTACCTTATTGGGTTTGATCAACTAGACCATGGCTTTACAGGAGCAAATAAAGTAAAGATAGATGAAGTTCAATTCCAAGAATTAGATGCGATTATTTTACCTATCCCTGGTACTGACCTTAATGGGATGATTTATACAGTTTTTTCAAATGAAGAGATTAAATTAACCGAAGACTTACTAAAAAATACACCTTCACATTGTGTCGTGTATTCTGGAATTTCAAATTCTTATTTAGATAATATGGTTCAATCATCAAACCGTAAATTAGTTCAGCTTTTTGAAAGAGATGACGTAGCCATTTATAATTCGATCCCTACAGTTGAGGGTACGATTATGATGGTCATCCAACATACTGATATAACGATTCATGGTTCAACAATTGCCGTTTTAGGTTTAGGTAGAGTTGGAATGAGTGTTGCAAGAGCGTTATCCGCTTTAGGTGCAAAGGTAAAAGTAGGTGCTAGAGATTTGGCACATTTAGCAAGGATTACTGAGATGGGGTTAACTCCATTTTCATTAGAAAATATTCAAGATGAAGTAAAGGATATCGATGTTTGCATCAATACTATTCCCCACATGATCATTACTGAAAAGGTTCTATCAAATATGCCTGCACATACGTTAATCGTTGATTTAGCTTCAAAACCAGGGGGAACGGATTTTCGATTTGCTGAAAAGCGAGGAATAAAAGCGTTGCTTGCACCAAGTCTACCAGGAATTGTTGCGCCTAAAACGGCTGGGCAAATCATTGCTAATGTTCTTACTCAGCTTTTAAGTGAATTATTAATAGAAGGAAAGGGGTCTTCTTCATGAAATTAGCTGGTAAAAGAATTGGCTTTGGGATTACTGGCTCACATTGTACTTACGAGGAGATTTATCCGCAAATTAAGGTGTTATTAGATGAGGGAGCAGATGTTATACCTGTTGTCACATTTACTGTAAAGAATACGAGTACTCGTTTTGGTACAGCAGGGGAATGGGTAGAAAAAATAGAGAAGCTCACTGGTAATCAAGTAATTGATTCTATCGTTGCTGCAGAACCACTTGGACCTAAGCTTCCATTAGATTGTATGGTCATTGCTCCGCTAACTGGAAATTCAATGAGTAAATTAGCAAATGCATTAACTGACTCTCCGGTACTTATGGCTGCTAAAGCAACGTTAAGAACTCATCGTCCAGTTGTCGTAGCTATTTCTACTAATGATGCTTTAGGTTTAAATGGAGTCAATCTTATGCGTTTAATGGCTACTAAAGATATTTACTTTATTCCATTTGGTCAGGATGCACCAGATAAAAAGCCAAATTCAATGGTTGCGAGAATGGAATCATTATTAGATACTGTTCTTGCTGCCCTAGAAGGAAGACAATTTCAACCTGTAGTAGTAGAAAAGTTCCGTGATCTCGAAAAATAATTTAAAAATTCAATAAAATAATAATAAATTTATAGGATCTTTCGACAATTAATGTGATAAAATAGTACGTAAAAGATTTAGCGCTATTTTTTATTAGAAATAGCTGGAAGGGGCTAGTATTAATGAAAGCAAAAGGTTATCATGTAGCAGTAGTTGGAGCAACAGGAGCAGTAGGTCAACAAATGCTTCTTACATTAGAAAGACGTAATTTTCCTATATCAAAACTAACTTTGCTTTCTTCTGAACGTTCCGCAGGTACTAAAATTACGTTCAGAAACGAAGAATATATAGTTGAGGCAGCAACGCCTGAAAGTTTTGAAGGTGTTCAAATAGCATTATTTAGTGCCGGTGGTAATGTTTCAAAGCAGTTCGCTCCAGAGGCTGTAAAACGTGGAGCAATTGTTATTGACAATACAAGCGCATATCGCATGGATGAAAATGTACCTTTAGTTGTACCAGAAGTAAATGAGGAAGCATTAAAAACACATAATGGGATTATTGCTAACCCAAATTGCTCGACAATTCAAATGGTCGTTGCACTTGAACCGCTAAGACAACAGTTTGGATTAAATAAAGTCATCGTTTCGACATACCAAGCTGTTTCTGGTGCAGGAGCAGCAGCTATTAATGAATTAAGAGAACAATCACAGGCTATTTTAAACGGTGAAGAATTTACACCAGAAATCCTTCCTGTCAAAGGTGACGAAAAACATTATCAAATTGCGTTTAACGCTATTCCTCAAATAGATAAATTCCAAGATAACGGATTTACGTTTGAAGAAATGAAAATGATTAATGAAACGAAGAAAATAATGAGTATGCCAGAGTTACAGGTAGCAGCTACATGTGTTCGTTTGCCTGTTGAAACTGGTCATTCCGAATCAGTTTATGTAGAAATAGAAAAAGAAGACGTAACAGCTGACCAAATCAAGGAGCTGCTTAAGAATTCTGATGGTATTACGTTACAAGACGATCCGGCAAATCAACTATATCCAATGCCTGCTTTAAGTGTTGGAAAGAATGATGTATTTGTTGGAAGAATTCGTAAAGATTTAGATTGCAACACTGGCTTCCATATGTGGATAGTTTCTGATAACCTATTAAAGGGTGCCGCTTGGAACTCAGTACAAATTGCGGAAAGTCTTGTAAAACTACAATTAGTTTAATCTTAATTAAGAAGAGAGCAGGCATTTTCCGAGCTCTCTTCTCTCACGTCTATAGTTTGAGGTGCTACAATGAGGATTTTAGTTCAAAAATTTGGTGGAACATCTGTTAAAGATGATAATGGAAGAAAACTTGCTCTAAATCATGTGAAAGATGCGATAGAACAAGGCTATAAAGTGGTTGTTGTCGTTTCTGCAATGGGCCGAAAGGGGGCTCCATATGCTACAGATACATTGCTAGATTTAGTATATGGTGGAACGGAAATGATTTCGAACAGAGAACAGGATATGTTACTCTCCTGTGGAGAAGTGATTTCTTCAATCGTTTTCTCAAGCATGTTAAATGAGGCAGGAATCAATGCAACTGCATTTAATGGAGCACAAGCTGGATTTATTACAAATGATGATCATACGAATGCAAAAATTCTTGAAATGAAATGCGACAGATTATTGGAAACATTAAAAACACATGATGTAGTTGTTGTTGCTGGCTTCCAAGGTGCGTCAAAAACAAATGGGGACATTACAACAATCGGTAGAGGTGGAAGCGATACGTCAGCCGCAGCATTAGGTGCAGCACTTGAGGCTGAATATGTAGATATTTTTACTGATGTTGAAGGAGTCATGACAGCTGATCCAAATATCGTGGAAACGGCTCGCCCTCTTTCAAATGTGACGTACACTGAAATCGTAAATCTTGCATATCAAGGTGCAAAGGTCATTCATCCAAGAGCAGTTGAGATTGCAATGCAATCTGAAGTGCCAATTCGAGTGCGATCAACATACTCACAATCATCAGGTACATTAGTTCAGGCAAAACATACTTCTAAAAGAGGTAGTGATGTGCATGAACGATTAATTACAGGAATTGCTCATGTTTCAAATGTGACACAAATCAAGGTCACGGCAAAAGAAGGTCAATATGATGTCCAATCAGAAGTTTTTAAAGCGATGGCCAACGATGGTATAAGTGTTGATTTTTTCAATATTACACCAATGGGCGTTGTGTATACAGTGACAGAGAATGTTACAGATCGGGCAATATCGATCTTAAATGATCTTGGGTATGAGCCTGTTGTTACGAGAAATTGTGCTAAAGTATCTACTGTTGGAGCAGGAATTATGGGTGTTCCAGGTGTTACGGCAAAAATTGTTACGGCATTATCTGAAAAGGGAATTCAAATTCTTCAGTCAGCAGATAGTCATACAACAATTTGGGTTTTAGTAAAAGAAGAAGATATGATTAAGTCGGTTAATGCACTACACGAAGCTTTTGGTTTATCCGAAATAAATCAATAAAGGATAGTAGTTATTGAAGTTGGCTGCAAAAGGAGTGAGAGTGGGAATGGGTCATTTTGGAAAACTTTTAACAGCAATGGTAACACCGTTTGATATAAACGGTAATATCGATTTTCAAAAAACCTCTACACTAATAGATTACTTAATCAATCATGGAACAGATGCTTTAGTTGTAGCAGGTACAACAGGAGAATCCCCAACACTAAGTTATGAGGAAAAAATCGCATTAATCAAACATACAGTGAAAGAAGTAGCAGGTAGAGTCCCTGTTATTGCAGGAACGGGCAGTAACAATACAGCTGCTTCGATAAAACTGACTAAGAAAGCAGAAGAGAGCGGCGCTGACGCCATAATGCTCGTCGTTCCTTATTATAATAAACCTAATCAAGAAGGTTTGTACCAACACTTTAAAGCGATTGCCGAGTCAACAAAGCTGCCTATTATGTTATATAACATACCGGGAAGAAGTGTTGTTAACTTAGAGGTTGATACGATTGTAAGACTTTCTGAGCTGCCTAATATTGTCGCGATAAAAGAAGCGAGCGGAAATTTAGATGCAATGGCAGAAATTATTTCAAAAACAAAAGATGAATTTGTCTTGTATTCAGGAGATGATGCCTTAACATTACCGATCTTATCAATTGGTGGTGTAGGGGTTGTTTCGGTCGCATCCCATATTATTGGGAAAGAAATGCAGGCAATGATTTCATCATTCGTTGAAGGGGATTATCTTTCTGCTGCAAAGCAACATCAAAAGCTACTCCCTGTCATAAAACAGCTTTTTACTGCACCGAATCCTGTTCCAGTAAAAACAGCATTGCAAATTAGAGGTTTAGACGTAGGTTCTGTCCGATTACCGCTAATACCGTTAACAAATGAGGAACGAAATCAATTAACGAAAATAATTGATAATCATTTGTAATGATGAAGGGCTTGATACGATTTCGTATCAAGCCTTTTTATTTAAGAAAGGAAATGAAATGATACCTTTCCACATTGTTTAAATACTATCCTCATGAATATATGCTTCTATGATGTAGCCAAAATTTCCTTGTATTCCATTTCTTTCATCAGTTATAATGTTTCTAAGTGACGTTGAACGGGTACTTCAGTGGGGAGGATAAATTAAATCATGGAAAAGACAGAAAATATAAAAATTATCGCCTTAGGTGGCGTTGGTGAAGTCGGAAAAAATATGTTTGTCATCGAAATTAATTCTAGTATTTTTGTTGTGGATGCCGGACTCATGTATCCAGAGGGAGAAATGTTAGGAATTGATATGGTGATACCCGATATTACTTATTTAAAAGAAAATAAGGAACGTATTAAAGGAATCTTTTTAACACATGGTCATGATGAGAGTATTGGAGCGATTTTTTATTTGCTCAATAATATTCAAGTGCCGATTTATGGGACAAAGCTTACGTTAGCATTAGTTGCGGAGAAGTTAAAGGAAAATCGTATGAAGCAATCAGTTTTAGTAAAAGAAATTGATGCACATTCTGTTTTAACCTTTGAAGATACCGTTATCACATTTTTTAGAACAAACCATAGTATCCCAGATACAATCGGTTTAAGCTTTGCAACGACTATGGGGGCAATTGTCCATACAGGTGATTTTAAATTTGACCAAACTCCAATTGGTTCAGATTATATGGATATTGCCAAAATTGCCAAAATTGGTGAAGAGGGAGTCCTCTGCTTACTATCAGATAGCATCAATGCTGAAAGACCGGGTTATTCAGGCTCTGAAGCGATTGTTGGCAATGAAATTCAAGATGTCATGTACAACGCTAAAAGCAGAATTATCGTTTCAGTTTTTGCGTTTAACCTTGTTCGTATCCAGCAAGTAATAAATGCGACTGCTAAAAGCAATCGAAAGCTGGCGATTGTTGGGAAAAATATGAGTAATAATCTCAACTTAGCGATTAACTTAGGATATATTGAAATCGATGATGAACTGATTATCCCCGTAAACGACATTGATAAATATCCAGCGAATGAAATTACAATCTTAACGACAAGCAATCAAGGCGATACATTATCTGTCTTATCAAGAATGGCAAAGCAATCACACAAACAAGTAAATGTTAAAGAAGGAGATACGGTTCTTATTGCATCTACTCCAATCCCTGGCCATGAGCTCGTTTTTTCAAAAACAATTGATTTACTCTACCGGGCAGGTGCGAATGTTATCTTTGGTGAAAAACAAATTCATGTTTCAGGACATGGCCATCAGGAAGAGCTAAAGATGATGCTAAATATAACGAAGCCTAACTATTTTATCCCGATTCATGGCGAATATAAAATGCAAAAAGCCCATGCAAAGCTTGCAATCGAGGTTGGGGTAAATGAAGAAAACATATTTATTGTTGAAAAAGGTGACGTTATAGAGTTTAAAGAAAATCAAGTGTCAACGAGTGGAAAGGTGCCATCTGGAAACATCTTAATTGATGGATTAGGGATTGGCGATGTTGGAAATATTGTTCTTCGCGACAGACGTTTATTATCACAAGATGGAATTTTAATTGTTGTCGTGACATTAGATAAACAGAAAAAACAAATCATTTCAGGCCCTGAAATCATTACAAGGGGATTTGTTTACGTTCGTGAATCAGAGGCATTAATCGGTAAAGCAACTGATATTGTTTCAGATATCGTAAAACGAAGCATGCAAGAATATTCAATCGAATGGTCAGCGTTAAAATTAAGTATACGTGAGTCGCTTAATCAATTTCTCTATGAAAAAACGAAGCGTAGGCCGATGATTCTTCCAATTATTATGGAAATTTAAATTATCGTAGGACGAGCTATTTTCAAAAGGCATTGAATTATCAATGCCTTTTTCTAAAGATAAGAAAGTATAAAAATTTGGGTCTACCACAGTCATTTAAGCTGTGGTATTTTCATTTTATGGAGACCAATATATTGAGAAGAATATTTTTTGATAAACACCAACATTGGGAAG
>NZ_JBQENT010000009.1:0-127396 GCF_052044855.1 Metabacillus sp. 22489 | reverse complement strand
TAACTTAATTTTAACAGAAAGTGTCCTTTTTTAAATGCAAAAATTAAAGCCGATGACATTTTACTTTCGTAAAATGCCACCGGCTTTTTCATTTGAAAAGGTAGGGTTTTGTCCCAGCCTCTTTGTCGTTTTCCCTGTTACGTTCTTTTTTAGAGTTTTGGTAATATTTGTGTATTATGGTTGGGTGGATAATTTGTATGAATAAAATGCCAAAGACTACAAAAAATACGTTTAAGCAATTACAACTACTTGAGGAGGCAGCAACATGAAAAACATGCGCATAATGTTGATAGTCATCTTGGTATCAATGACAACTATCACATTTCAATTTTTCTCATCAAAGGTTCCTAAGGCACATGCTTTTTCAGAACAGACTATTCAACGAGGTGCAACGGGTAGTGATGTTATTGAATTGCAGGCAAGACTTCAATATAACGGATATTATAACGGTCCAATAGATGGTGTATATGGTTGGAGCACCTATTGGGCAGTAAGGAATTATCAAAAAAGATTTGGTCTTGAAGAAGTAGACGGTTTAGTAGGGCAAAAAACGAAAGATATGTTGTTACAATCTACTACTTTTTATAAAGACTTTGTTTATGACCAAATTAATAAAGGAAGAAAGTTTACTCACTATGGTGGTGTGCCATTATCGATTCAATCAGCTCCAAATGAGAAACAGATACAGCAAGCAAGACAGGCTGCTGAACAAAGAAGGCTTCAACAAGAAAAGAAATATCAAGCTCAAGTAAATAATCAAACACAACAAAGACAGCAACAAGCAAAGGAAAGAGAACAAGAACAAGCTCAGCAACAAGCACGAGAAAGAGAGCAAGAACAAGCTCAGCAACAAACACGGGAAAGGGAACAAGAACAAGCTCAGCAACCAGCACGGGAAAGGGATCAAGAACAAGCTCAGCAACAAGCACGAGAAAGGGATCAAGAACAAGCTCAGCAACAAGCACGAGAAAGGGAGCAGGCTCAGGATCAACAGCAAGCACAGGAAAGAGAACAAGCTCAAGCCCAACAGCAAGCACGAGAAAGAGAACGAGCTCAAGCAAATCGGGAAACAGAGAGACAACAGCAAGTAAGAAGAAATCAGAATACAAATCAAACGAATAATAATAAACAGCAAAAAGACTCAACAGCAGTAAATTTACCAAATGGATTCTCACAGAATGATATACAATTAATGGCAAATGCGGTTTATGGAGAATCAAGGGGTGAACCATATATCGGACAAGTTGCAGTTGCTGCAGTCATCTTAAATCGAGTAAACAGTCCTACTTTCCCTAATACAGTATCAGGGGTCATATTTGAGCCAGGGGCCTTTACAGCGGTTGCTGATGGACAAATATGGTTAACACCAAATGAAACGGCGAAAAAGGCAGTATTAGACGCTTTAAATGGTTTTGATCCTACCGGTAATGCAATCTATTACTTTAATCCAAATACGGCAACTAGCTCTTGGATTTGGGGAAGACCACAAATCAAACGTATCGGAAAGCATATTTTCTGTAAATAGAAAGGGTGATGATATATGATACGTGGCATACTTATTGGGTTATTAACAGTTGCAGTAGTTGGTACAGGTTATTGGGGATATAAAGAGCATCAAGAAAAGGATGCAGTCTTAATTCAGGCTGAAAATAACTATCAAAGAGCTTTTCACGATTTAACGTATAAAATAGACCAACTACATGATCAAATAGGTGCTACACTAGCAATGAATTCTAAGGATTCATTATCGCCAGCCTTAGTTGACGTATGGCGACTATCATCTGAGGCACAATCAAATGTTGGACAATTGCCGTTAACTTTATTGCCATTTAATAAAACGGAAGAATTTCTAGCGGGAATCAGTGATTTTACTTATCGGACAGCTGTTCGAGATTTAGATAATGAACCTCTATCAGATGATGAATATAAATCATTAAAGTCAATGTATAAACAATCGGCAAATATTCAAGAGGAGCTTCGCAATGTACAGCATCTTGTCATTGAAAATAATTTGCGATGGATGGATGTTGAATTAGCTTTAGCATCTGGTCAAAAACAAATGGATAATACAATTATTGATGGTTTTAAGACTGTTGAAGAGAATGTAGGTGCTTATTCTGAAGCGAATTCCGATCCAACATTAACGATGATGAAAACTAACGCAGCTAAAGGTTTTAATCATTTAGAAGGAAAAGAAATAACTAGTAAGGAAGCAAAGCAAATTGCAAAGCAATTCGTTGAGAATGGTGTAAAGGATATAAATGTCACAAAAAATGGTGACGGTTCTTCTTATGAATTTTATAGCGTTTCAATGCATGATAAAAAAAATAATATTGATTTAAATATGGATATTACTAAAAAAGGCGGTCACCCAATTTATTTAGTGCAAAATCGTGATATTAAAGAAAATAAAATTAGTTTAAATGATGCAACAAATAAAGCTCGTAACTTTTTAGAAAAGCATGGTTTTAAAGATCTTGACCTGTTTGAAAGTGCACAATATGATAATGTCGGTGTGTTTTCATTTGTCTCAATTTATAATGGAGTTAGAATTTACCCAGATGCGATTCGGATGAAGGTAGCATTAGATAATGGAGAAGTAATTGGTTTTTCAGCAAGAGACTATTTAGCAGCACATAAAAAGCGAGAAATTCCAAAGCCGAAAATTACAAGAGATGATGCAGCGAAAAAATTAAATCCAAGTTTAGAAGTTCAAGAAGATAGACTTGCTCTCATTATGAATGAATTTGGAGAAGAAATCTTATGCTACGAATTCTTGGGTACAATCGATGAAGATTCTTATCGAATTTTTATCAACGCCGAGAATGGTTCAGAAGAAAAGGTAGAAAAATTAAAAAATCCAGAACCAATTTTTCAGGAAGTATAGATAATAAATTAATTAGTTTTTATGAGATATCCTATTATAGGGTATCTTTTTTGTTATACAGTACTTAAAAATTTTCGAGACTAAGGTATCTAGGTTCTTAAAAATTCTAAGTCATTTGAAGATTCACGAACTGTACTATTAGAGCAAATGCTTGGAGAGGGGTGTTTTAAGTTTGCAAGTCAACTCAATAAAAGATGTTTTAAAAGAAATCGAGTATTCAAAGTTTGAACACTCTTGCATTAGATTAAAGTTCTTGATTTAATAAGAGAAGAGATATAGGAAAGAGTGATTTTATGTTGAATATTGGGGATGTTATTCACTTAGAAACGACTGGTGATAATGTAGAAAAATTAAAGTGCAAGCTTGTAGAAAGAAAAGGAAATCAATTGTTCATAGATTATCCAATAAATATGACAACAGGTCGATCTGCCTTTTTAATGATAGGAACAGAACTAATAGCTTCGTTTGTATCAAATAAAGATCAACTAGCATTCCGTTTTCAAACTGAAGTGACTGGTAGAGTGAAGGAAAATATTCCGATGCTTTCCTTGTCATATCCAGGGGATGAGCAATTAATAAAAATCCAAAGACGAGAATATGTAAGAATCCCAGCCACACTTGATGTGGCAATTCATCCTATATTGAATGAATTTCAGCCATTCACTGCAGTAACGACAGATATTAGCGCTGGTGGCTCTGCAATTCTAATACCAAAAACTGTGAAATTACAAGAAAATCAAGAATTATACGTATGGTTTTCGCTACCATTTCAAAATGGGGCAATTGAACATATAAAAGTGCATTCAAAAGTTATCCGCATCCTCACTGTAGAAAACGATGTATTTGTAAAAGTTCCATTAAAATTCATAGATATTGATGAAAAAACGAGACAGACATTAATTCGTTATTGTTTTCAACAACAAATACAAATGAAAAGAAAAGGGCTAATAACAGAATAAAATCTGGTATTTTTAAGCATAATAAAAATTAGGAGCAATTATTCAAATGCTTAAATAATTCCGGAGATGAATGAATGAAACGTTTTGAAAGAATATTGGTGAAATTAATTGTTATTCAATTCATTGTATTAATTTTTTCACAGCTATTAATTCAACAGTCAGCTATTCAACCATACCTTTCACGAGTTGTGCAATATGAAGGTGTGAATAAAATTACGATAACCGAATGGCTAGAAACATTTAGCCAATGATGATGCAGGTGGAAACGAATTTTACCTGCTTTTCATCATGTATCATTTGAAAAATAACTATTAAGAAACTACTAGACTAAAAGACTACCTGGAGGCATTATGAGAAATAAATTATCAATAGCAATTGACGGACCTGCAGCAGCAGGGAAAAGCACAGTCGCAAAAATTATCGCGGAGCATTATGCATATATTTATATTGATACCGGTGCAATGTATCGTGCTTTAACATATAAAGCAATTCAAGCAAATATTAACTTACATGATGAGGATGCAGTGGCGGATATTCTCTCAAACATCCATATAGAATTAAAGCCAAATGAGGAAGGGCAGATTGTTCTAGTAAATGGTGAAGATGTTACAGAAGTCATAAGAACAAATGAAGTAACAAATCAGGTTTCGATTGTGGCAATGCATCCGAAAGTTAGAAGGGAAATGTTAGTTCGTCAACGTCAACTAGCAGCTGATGGTGGTGTTGTGATGGATGGACGTGATATTGGTACACATGTATTACCTAATGCGGAACTAAAAATATTCCTGAAAGCATCTGTGGAGGAAAGAGCTTTACGACGTTATGAGGAGAATAAACTAAAAGGTTTTGATACCGATCTTGACAAGTTAAAGCAAGAAATTGCAAATCGTGATAAACTTGACTCAGAGAGAGAGATTGCACCCTTGAAAAAAGCCGAGGATGCAATTGAAATAGATACGACATCTTTGACAATTGAGGGTGTTGTAAGAAAAATTGAAGATTATATAGAAGAAAGGCTTTGATATTGTGTCATTATATACATTTGCTAGGTCAGTAGTTTCAGGAATTTTAAAACCAACTTTTCGAGTGAAGGTGGAAGGGTTAGAGAATTTTCCTAAAGAAGGTGGTGTCTTCCTTTGCTCGAATCACATTAGTAATTTTGACCCGCCAATTGTAGGGATTACAGCACCGAGACAAGTATTATTTATGGCAAAAGCTGAGCTTTTTAAAGTACCTGTTTTAAATGTCTTGCTAAAAAACTTTGGGACATTTCCCGTAAATCGTGGAGGAAGCGACCGTGAAGCACTGCGTACAGGTTTAAAAATATTAAAAGAAGGAAATGTTTTAGGGTTTTTCCCTGAAGGAACTAGAAGTAAAAATGGAGAATTAGGTAAAGGACAGTCTGGTGCAGGATTTTTTGCGTTACGTTCAAATGCAGCAGTTGTCCCATGTGCAATAGTTGGGAAATATAAACCATTTAGAACATTACGAGTTATTTATGGTCAGCCAATAAAGATGGATGAATATCGTGAAAAGAAAATAACAACTGAAGAAATGTCAGCGATCATTATGAAGGAAATTGGAAAACTTCTAAAAAAATAGGAAGTAGATGGGGAGTTTCTACTTGACAAAAAGTAGCATTTATTAGAAGTTTAATAAAAGAGGTTTTTTCATTTTTATAAAAGAGTAAAAGAAGCTTTTTAATAAAAATGATATCTTACATATATTTAATCAAAAGTCGCGCAGGTTTTGACCAAGGAGGTAATTGAGATGGTAGAAGAGTTAAATAGCATTCAAGTTGAAACACCTGAGGTTGGAGATGTGGTTAAAGGTATTGTAACGAAGGTAGAAGAAAAACAGGTAATAGTCGAAATAGAAAATTGTAAGTTTACAGGGATTATTCCAATAAGTGAACTTTCAAGTTTACATGTTGAAAAGGCATCAGATGTTATAAATGAAAATGATCAATTAGAATTAAAAGTGTTAAAGGTAGAAGAAGAAGCATTAGTTCTTTCTAAGAGAGCGATAGATGCGGAAAAAGCATGGGAATCGTTGGAACGAAAATATGAATCTAAAGAGGTTTTCGAAGCGGAAGTTAAGGATGTAGTTAAAGGTGGACTTGTAGTAGATTTAGGGGTAAGAGGATTCATCCCGGCATCTTTAGTTGAAGCTCATTTTGTAGAAGACTTTTCTGATTATATGGGAAAGACATTATCCTTAATCGTTGTTGAACTTGATCGTGAGAAAAACAGAGTAATTCTTTCTCATCGTGCTGTAATTGAAAAAGAGCAAAATGAAAAGAAGTCTGCTCTACTTGAAACGATTGAAGTTGGCTCCGTTATTGAAGGGAAAGTCCAAAGATTAACTGATTTTGGTGCATTTGTTGATATTGGTGGAATTGATGGTTTGGTTCATATTTCACAGCTTTCTCATTCTCATATTGATAAGCCATCTGATGTAGTTGAGGAAGGGCAAACAGTGTCAGTTAAGGTACTAGGTGTAGATCGTGATAATGAGAGAATTTCTCTATCGATAAAAGAAACACAACCTGGCCCATGGGCTAACATCGCTGAAAAGGTTAAAGTAGGTGATGTAGTAGAAGGACATGTAAAAAGATTAGTATCATTTGGTGCATTTGTAGAAATACTACCAGGTGTAGAGGGTCTTGTTCACATTTCTCAAATTTCAAATAAACATATTGGTACACCACAGGAAGTACTTGAGTATAATCAATCAGTAAAAGTAAAAGTTCTTGATGTGAATGAAGAAGAACAACGAATTTCTTTAAGCATGCGTGAATTAGAGGAAACTCAAAAAGCATCAGATGAGGACTTCCGTAATTACCAAGCTCAGGAAGAAACTTCATCAGGATTCCAACTTGGTGAAATGATTGGAGATCAATTGAAAAAATTAAAATAATTAAAATGGTGGTATAGTTGAGCAATCGAGCAGAACGAAAACTTGAACATATTCAGCACGCATTAACAACTGGTCAAGACCGTACGAATGGACTTGAAGATATAACGTTTGTTCATCAAAGTCTACCTAATGTATCAGTAACAGATATCGATTTTTCAACAAAAATTGGCGAACTTTCTTTAAGTTCGCCAATTTTTATAAATGCCATGACTGGTGGCGGGGGACAGAGTACACTTGAAATAAATAAGGCTTTAGCAAATGTTGCGCGGGAAACAAATATTGCGATAGCTGTTGGCTCACAAATGTCTGCCCTAAAGGATAAAGAAGAAAGACCTACATATGAGGTAATAAGAAAAGTAAATAAAAGCGGAATCATTATCGGAAATTTAGGTAGTGAAGCAACAGTTGAGCAAGCAAAGCAAGCTGTTGACATGATAGAAGCAAATGCTTTGCAAATTCATCTAAATGTAGTTCAGGAGCTTATTATGCCTGAAGGTGATCGGGATTTTACTGATGTTTTAAATAGAATCGAAAAGATTGTTTCCGCTATCCCTATACCGGTTATCGTTAAAGAGGTTGGGTTTGGAATGAATAAGGAAGTAGCAAAAAAGTTAAAGGAAGTTGGTGTTTGCGTAGTTGATGTTGGAGGATACGGCGGAACAAATTTTGCAAAAGTTGAAAACTTAAGAAGAGAAAGTGTGTTAGATTATTTTAATCAATGGGGAATTCCAACTGCAGCATCTATTGCTGAGGTGAGGAGTGTCGATGAACAGATGTCGATCATCGGTACAGGAGGAATTCAAAACGCACTTGATATAGCAAAAGCGATCGGTTTAGGGGCATCAGCAGTCGGGATCTCTGGTTACTTCTTAAAGGTATTAATAGAGCAGGATGCTAAAAAATTAACACGTTTAATCGAACAAATGAAATTAGATTTAACACTTCTTATGACAGCTTTAGGCACTAGAACAATTAAAGAGCTACAACTAGCTCCTTTAATTATAACCGGTCACACACATCATTGGTTAACTGAAAGAGGAATTGATACGAAACGGTATAGTTTAAGGACTAAAGAGTGATATTTTAAATTGGCTATTACAGAAAGGAAGAATCCTTCGTGTAATAGCCTTTTTTATTTTTGCCCAGTACAACTGGTGTTGATTTCTGCTTCAGACATGTGCTTTTTATTGGATGATCTTGAGCCTCCCTCTTAAGCTCAATATGTGGGTAACCAATGACACGTTTCTCTCTACATGAGTCTTATGTATCCGTTCTAATCAATTAAGTGGATAAAAATCAAGAATAACCTTTAACATTGCTATTTATTTTAAAAAGTTCTTACCTACCTTTCTATAAAAAATTTCTCCTTATTTTCTCCAATGTTTGATTAAAGATAATTGAAAAAAGACATAATGGGTATAGTAGGAGGAGTAGGAAGTGGAAGGAATATATTTTTATTGGATTATGTGGCTAGCTTGGATAGTAACAACATTTTTAATGAAGAAAAATAAGCTGAGAGTGAAGCTGAGTATTTTTTTAATGATTACGATTTTATTAAGTAAATATTATGTCATTGTTGGAGATTACACGATAAGGGTGTCACTGTTCTTGTTTTTATTTCTTGGATATTACTTAGCTGTTAAACAGAAACAACAAAAATCGCTCTCTTTACTTATCATGACGCTAACTTTAACCTTTGCTTATTCAGGAATTTTGTTGTTCAGAGTATATGATCCCGTTTGGTTCTTCATCGATTATCGGTTATTAGTAAGTGTATTAATTGGTGTTTTAGCCATTTATTTAGGGAAACAACCTATACATAGATTTGCATTGTGTATGATTTCTATATGCCAAGGGGAATTTTTATATTGGATGATATTAGGGAAATTTTATGATGGTCTAACGATCGGTACTTCTGCTTGCTTAGATATGCTAGTGATCGGCTGTTTAATTATATTTTTATGGATGGTAACAGAACATATTATTACGATTTTAGAACATACATTACAAAAACCTGCAAAGGAGAAACAAGGTTAATATGAATGAATATACGTACCCGGTTATTTTTGGAATATTAGTCGGGGTATTATGTAGATTGCATATGTTAAAAACAGACTACCGACAATATCCAACATATTTACACGGAAAGATAATCCATATAGCACTTGGATTTATCGCTGCAGGTTTAGGAACAGTTGCTGTCCCTTCGATTATGGAGGAAGATTTTACTGCAATTACCTTTCTTACTCTTGCAGCTTCTCAATTTCGCGATGTCCGTAATATGGAAAGAAATACACTAACTGTTCTCGATGGCTATGAACTTGTCCCTCGGGGAAGCACTTATATTGAGGGAATTGCTGTTGCATTCGAGAGTAGAAATTATTTAGTTATATTTACCTCTCTTTTTACGACTTTAGCTTATTTAGTAGGAAACTTACTATTAGCCATTTTAGTAGGAATAATTTGTTTTTTTGTTTGTCGAAGATTAATGTCAGGAACTTGTATAAAAGATATTGTGACAATTGAATATGTAGAGCCGCATTTTGAAGGTGCTGGCCTGTATGTTGGAAATATTTATATTATGAATATCGGGATACCAGATAAACAGAAGGATGTTCTTAAATATGGTATGGGATTTATCCTAACTCCAAAAAGTGTAAATTCAAAAGCTACAATTGCAAATTTAGGACAAAGACAGGCGATATTACATGATGTTTCAACTGCATTAGGAGTAGTTCGTGATTCAGGTGAACCAGCTTTAGTTCCTTTAGCAAAAAGAGACCTTAGTGATGGAAGATTAGGGGTTTTTGTTTTACCCCAGGAACGAGATATAGAAAAAGCAATTCGTGTCATTGGTGAGACACCAACGCTTGAGAATGCAATTAGAATGCCTACTGAAGCAAAGGCGAATCACAAAGGAGAAAATAGATGAGTTCAACATTGGATAAATATATTCTTGCGATCATTACTACTGATAAAACTAAAGCTGCAGGTGGCACAGCAATATTTATATGTAAAACAAAAGAGGAAATGGATTTTTATGCAAAAAATCTTGAAGCAATTTTAGATGGAATCGCGCATGGAATCGGTGATGATATGTATATTGTTGTTAAACACTAAGTTGAGTATTTGAAAAATGTTTGCTAATATATAAAAGTTAAGCCCTTCTTTTTGATAGAAGGGTTTCTTTTATCAGCTTAAAAAAGGATAAAATAGTGTCGATGTTACTTTCTGAATCCAGTAATTCGAATTTTATCCTTAGAAGCTTAAAGGAATCTCCGCTTGCACTTTTTTGTTATGAGCAAACTTTGCAGCGAAAATCTAAACAAGTCTGCACATACACTGTATGATGATTGTAGGTGTGGGTCATTATAAAAATAATGATTGCAATATTTCATACATAACATAGATATTTTGGACAGGCTTCAACTAATAGCAAACTTATGTAATAGTGTTCATGGTAAAAAAGTAAGGCTCTTTACTAAAAATTTGTTGTTTTTAGTACTAACTTTATAAGGGTTGATTGGAATCGGAGCGTAAGTGCGAGAATCCTGCGGGATGTGTGGGAGAGGTTAATCTTGAGCAGGTATTTTCACTGAGGAAGCTCACCACCCACCCCGCGGAAAGCAAGTCTGCACGAGGAAATCAACGACGAACGACTACACTGTAAAAAAAGTAACAAAGTTTGCGAAAACAGCCAATTATTTTTACTTATTAAAGTTAACAAACAAAATCTCAAAAATTCTATTTAGACATATATAGAATGAATTTAAGAAAGGGTGAAGGGTATGGCAAAACCTGTTGTCGCGATTGTTGGCCGTCCTAATGTAGGGAAATCGACAATTTTTAATCGAATTGCAGGAGAGAGAATTTCTATTGTAGAAGATGTACCAGGAGTAACTAGAGATCGAATTTATAGTTCAGGAGAATGGTTAAACTATCAATTCAATCTAATTGATACAGGTGGAATTGATATTGGGGATGAACCATTCTTATCGCAAATTAGACATCAGGCTGAAATTGCTATTGAAGAAGCAGATGTTATTATTTTCTTAACTAATGTTCGTGAAGGTGTAACTGCCGCAGATGAAGAAGTTGCAAAGATATTATATCGTTCAAATAAACCTGTTGTTCTTGCGGTGAATAAAGTTGATAATCCTGAAATGAGAGCAAACATTTATGATTTTTATTCATTAGGATTTGGAGAGCCATTTCCAATCTCAGGATCCCATGGATTAGGTTTAGGAGATTTATTAGATGAGGTCGCGAAAAACTTTAAAAATTTAGGGACAGAAGATTATGATGACTCAACGATCAAATTTTCTTTAATTGGTCGTCCTAATGTCGGGAAATCATCATTAGTAAATGCTATTTTAGGTGAAGAACGTGTCATCGTAAGTGATATTGCCGGAACTACACGTGATGCAATTGATACTGTGTATAAATATGAGGGTCAAGAGTTTGTCATTATTGATACAGCAGGAATGAGAAAAAAAGGGAAAGTGTATGAAACTACTGAGAAATACAGTGTTCTTCGTGCTCTTAAGGCGATAGATCGTTCAGATGTTATTTTAGTAGTACTTAATGGAGAAGAAGGTATCATTGAGCAGGATAAGCATATTGCAGGTTATGCTCATGAAGCAGGAAAATCTGTTGTTATAGTAGTGAATAAATGGGATGCTGTAGAAAAAGATGAACGGACAATGAAAGAATTTGAAGAAAATATTCGAGATCATTTCAAGTTTTTAGATTATGCTCCAATTGTGTTTTTATCAGCGATCACAAAGAAACGGATTCATACATTAATGCCAAAAATAATTCTTGCGAGTGAAAATCATTCAAGAAGAGTCCAAACGAATGTATTAAATGACGTCGTAATGGATGCGGTCGCAATGAATCCAACTCCAACACATAAAGGAAAAAGATTAAAAATCTTCTATACTGCACAAGTAGCTGTAAAACCACCTACTTTTGTTGTGTTTGTTAATGACCCTGAACTTATGCATTTTTCGTATGAACGATTTTTAGAAAATCGAATTCGCGATGCTTTTGAGTTTGAAGGAACTCCAATTAAAATTTTTGCAAGGGAAAGAAAATAATTGATAGTAAAGGGTAATGCATCAAAAATGGGTTACCCTTTTTTAGAAAAGGAGGTGTTACTATGGAACAAATAACAGTATTAGGTGCCGGTAGCTGGGGTACGGCATTAGCAATTGTGCTTGCTGATAACGGACATCATGTGAAGTTATGGGGCCATCGTCCAGAAGCGATTGAAGAATTGAATCGTACGAGAAGAAACGAAAAATATCTACCAGGTATTGAATTACCAAGTAATATAACAGGTTATTCAAATTTAAGAGAAAGTCTTGAAGAGGTACAAACCATTGTTTTAGCCGTTCCAACAAAGGCTATTCGCGATGTTCTTAAAGACATATCAAGCATGTTAGAAAAAGAAATGACGATTGTTCATGTTAGTAAGGGGATAGAACCAAATACATTAATGCGTATTTCGGAGATAATTGAAGAGGAAATGCCTTCTCATTTATTAAAAGATGTCGTCGTATTATCTGGACCAAGTCATGCGGAAGAAGTAAGCAGACGACATATTACAACAGTTACCTCATCATCAAAAAATATGGAAGCTGCAGAATACATACAGGATTTATTTATGAACCAACATTTTCGGGTGTATACGAATCCAGATGTTATTGGCGTCGAAATTGGTGGAGCTTTAAAAAATATTATTGCGTTAGCAGCGGGTATCACAGATGGACTTGGATATGGTGATAATGCAAAAGCAGCTCTCATTACTAGAGGGCTTGCGGAAATTGCTCGATTAGGAAGTAAAATGGGAGGGAATCCTCTTACGTTTTCTGGGTTAACAGGTATAGGGGATTTAATTGTTACATGTACAAGTGTCCATTCTCGTAACTGGAGAGCAGGACATTTACTTGGTAAGGGACAAAACCTAGATGAAGTATTAGATAATATGGGAATGGTCGTTGAGGGAGTTCGTACTACAAAGGCTGCTTACCAACTGGCGAAAAAATACAATGTAATGATGCCAATTACAGAAGCGTTATATGAAGTCTTATTCAATGGACAGTCACCTAAGGTAGCGGTTGATTCATTAATGGCTCGAGTAAAAACACATGAAATGGAAGATCTCGTGAATATTATGGAGAATCGCTAAAAGATATATTCTTTCAGTAAGCTAAATTTTCTTTGGTGATGAAAAATATGTAGTTGATAAAAGAAGTATTTTATTATTGATGTGACCATCATGACATATATGGCATACTATAAGAAGAATAATTCTAAGGGTAATAATATATCCGATAAGGTATAAACTGCGTTCACAAAAAAAACGGGAATTTATGTATTGGTGGTTTTTTCCTTGGTTGCCTGAACACTATACCTTTCTTGTGAAGTTTACATGACATTTCTAGGCATTAGAGGATACAAAATCATTAAAAACCGCATAATATGCAACGTAGTTAATTAAGAGTTGTTCTTATGTTGGGTACAATTTAGTCATTCACCTTGCTGAAGTAAAGTTCGTCCCCTCTTTACTTCAGTTTTTTTTTCATTTTTAGTACTATAGGATCTGTATTGTAAACGCCTTCTGATTAAAGGGGATTTGAGCTATGACCTTTGGACAAGCATACTAAAGTATATTATAATCTACAAAGAGTGTACGTAAATGGGAACGGAGAAGAAGATTGACAGGCAATGAAGAGGAAATATAAAAATTTAAATTATAATTTAAAGGTGTAAAAAAATCTGAACATTTATTTAGTAAAATATTTTTATTTAGCTTTTCAATATAAAAAATTTAAAAATGCTTTTTCAGCTGTTTTAATAGCTGAATTAAGCGCTTTTTCTTTGCTTTTAGGAGGGGAACGCTATGAGTATTGCTTTAATGAAAATGTGGATTTCATTTGCTTCTATGGGGTTTATGTTTATTGCTATCATATTAATCTATTTGAGTCGTTTCAAACTTAAAAACGGAATAATTAAAAATATAGTAACATTATTTGCCTATATTTTTATGATTCTAGCAGGAATAATCATACTTTTTGTTGTTTTTAGTGGACCTGTATCTGAATAAAACGGTAAAAGGAAGTTGTTAACGATGAAGTGTTTGAAAATGTTACCTATAATTATAGGCTGTGCATTACTTGCTGGTTGTTTATACCCTGACGATAAATTACAAAAGAATACAATTCCCTATGAGGATCAAATTGCTGCTGTTCAAAGTTCAGTTAACAAATTTCAAGAGGATACAGATGGGCTATTACCAATAAAAACAAGGGACATGTCAACACCTATTTATCAAAAATATCCAATCGATTTTTCGGCCATTTCACCTAAATACATAGCCGAACCACCAGGAACGGCCTTTGAAAGTGGGGGAGTCTATCTTTACGTCTTAGTCGATGTTGAAGAAAACCCAACAGTTAAGTTAATTGATATTCGCATATCTGAAGCAATACAAGAGCTAAAGCTTAGACTTGATGTATATCGTCAATCGAATGGGTATCCACCATTTAAAGAGAAGATAACTGATAATGTATATACTCTAGATTATGATAAGCTTGGATATAATGAACCACCAACTGTTCAAAGTCCCTTTTCAGGAGAATATTTGCCATTTGTCATAGATACTAATGCTGAAGTTTATGTAGATTATCGAATTGATTTGTATAAGGCGCTAGAATCAAATGACCATAATTTTAAAACAGGTGATGATATTAGAGATATTTTAGTGTCAAATAGTCACTTTGTTCCAGTTTATTCGCTTCCGTATACAATAAATGATAAAGGTGAACCAGTATTTTATGTTGAAAAGAAATAAAAAAATAGATAAATAAGTCATGAACCCTTCTTTTAAGAATAAACTTTAAAAGAAGGGTTTTCTTTTACGCTTAAGTAATGGATTAAGAATGATATATGAATGATGGTAGAAAAAAATTTGTTAGCTAAGTCATAAATAAATAGGACAACATCATACATATATAGAGTCCTATAGATGACGGATAAGCTTTATCCCAAATTGTAAAATCGGGAGGGGATCACTTGGAAAAAGTAGATATTTTCAAGGATATCGCTGAACGAACTGGTGGCGATATATATTTAGGAGTAGTTGGTGCAGTAAGAACAGGTAAATCTACTTTTATTAAGAAGTTTATGGAGCTAGTTGTTTTACCTAATATTGAAAACGAATCAGATAAAGCTAGAGCTCAAGACGAATTACCACAAAGTGCAGCTGGTAAAACGATTATGACAACTGAGCCTAAATTTGTCCCAAATCAAGCTGTTTCAATCCATGTTGGTGAGGGACTTGACGTCAATATTAGATTAGTAGATTGTGTAGGTTATACTGTACCAGGAGCTAAAGGATATGAGGATGAAAATGGGCCAAGAATGATTAATACACCTTGGTATGAAGAACCAATACCTTTTCATGAAGCTGCAGAAATTGGAACTCGTAAAGTGATACAAGAACATTCTACAATCGGATGTGTCATTACAACTGACGGTTCTATTGGGGATATACCTCGGGCAGACTACTTAGAGGCTGAAGCAAGGGTCATTGACGAGCTAAAAGAGGTAGGAAAACCGTTTATTATGATTATTAATACCGTAAGACCGCACCATCCGGAAACAGAAGCCCTTCGACAATCTTTAAATGAAAAATATGATATTCCTGTACTTGCAATGAGTGTAGAAAGTATGAGGGAGTCAGATGTATTAAATGTATTAAGAGAATCATTATATGAATTCCCAGTATTAGAGGTAAATGTTAATTTGCCAAGCTGGGTCATGGTATTAAGAGAAAATCATTGGTTAAGAGAAAGCTATCAAGAAGCAGTACAAGATACAGTGAAAGATATTAAAAGGTTAAGAGATGTTGATCGTGTTGTAGGACAGTTTAGTGAGTATGATTTTATTAATAAAGCGAGTCTTGCTGGAATAGAAATGGGTCAAGGGATAGCTGAGATTGACTTATATGCTCCTGATGATTTATACGATCAAATTTTAAAAGAAGTAGTAGGCGTTGAAATTCGTGGTAAGGATCATCTATTACAACTAATGCAGGATTTCGCCTATGCTAAAGCAGAATATGATCAAGTTGCTGATGCCTTAAAAATGGTCAAACAAACTGGATATGGAATTGCCGCACCTGCACTGACGGATATGAGCCTTGATGAACCAGAAATTATCCGACAAGGTTCAAGGTTTGGTGTAAGATTAAAGGCTGTAGCTCCATCAATCCATATGATTAAGGTTGATGTGGAATCAGAATTCGCACCAATTATTGGAACTGAAAAGCAATCAGAGGAATTAGTTCGATATTTAATGCAAGACTTTGAAGATAATCCATTATCAATTTGGAATTCTGATATTTTTGGTCGCAGCTTAAGTTCAATTGTTCGTGAGGGAATTCAGGCTAAATTATCCCTAATGCCTGAAAATGCTCGATACAAACTGAAAGAAACTCTAGAAAGAATCATTAATGAAGGATCCGGTGGATTAATAGCCATCATACTATAACCTTAAGACCTCCCTAAAAAGAGGTCTTTTTCTTTTTTGCTGGTGGATAGGCTAATCTTTTTCGAAATTTCTCTTAAGAAGCAGCCTTTAAAAAATCAATCTGAAAAATTCAAACAATTATTTGGAAGGGACTATCGTGAAGAGCATAGTTTTATGAAATTCTTGAAAAAAGTTGAAAGTTTAGTTAAAGTAAGAAAAATTATATTGAAAAACAGAAAATTTCAAAAAAAATTATTATTACAATTAGATTAAATATATTAATAAAATAATTCAGTAAATTTGTTAAAAATAGTCGGAATAAGATAAAAATGGAACGAATGTTTGTAAATTTGAGTTAAAGTGTTGATATTAATGGATTTTTCTTATGAATTAACTTGATTCACACGATTTATTATGATAATCTTTTAAAGAAATAATTTTCTCTGTTGGTCGATTCTTCCTAAAACACCAATATTCATGATGAAAATGATTGAATTATGTAATAAAATCATATAAGATAAGCGTGTTGAGTGTAATTTTATATTCTATGATGTATAGAATTTAACAAAACTGTGAAGAAATGAAGACTAATAAGAGTCCATCCCTTTTGGGAGGAGGTGAAAGGCATGAATAAAACAGAACTTATCAACGCAGTAGCTGAAGCTAGTGAATTATCTAAAAAAGACGCAACAAAAGCAGTTGATGCTGTTTTCGATACAATTTTAGATGCACTAAAAGACGGTGATAAAGTACAACTTATCGGTTTTGGTAACTTCGAGGTTCGTGAGCGTGCTGCTCGTAAAGGACGTAATCCTCAAACTGGTGAAGAAATCGAAATCGCTGCAAGCAAGGTGCCTGCTTTCAAACCAGGTAAAGCGCTTAAAGACGCAGTTGCAGGAAAATAAGTTAAGTTTGTCATGTAATGTCTAAGTTACATACAATCGTTAAGCCCCTTATCTAAGGGGCTTTTCATATTAAAATGAGAAAAAACATAAAATTAAGCTTAAGGTATAGGGAAAATCAAGCTAGTGAAGCTTGTTAGCATGTATTGATTAATTCTTGATTTGCCTCGACTACTAATTATAGACTGCATTTTTGCTTTTAGCTGTGAACATATGCTAGAATCTGTATTAAAAGCACTTTCAGGAGGAAAGTAATGGGACAGGTTGACTTAAAAAAGATTGAGCATGCAGTAACACTAATTTTAGAAGCAATAGGTGAGGACCCTTCCCGTGAAGGTTTATTAGACACACCTAAGCGTGTAGCAAAAATGTATGAGGAAGTTTTTAGCGGTCTTAATGAAGATCCTGCTGAGCATTTTAAAACAATCTTTGGTGAGAAGCATGAGGAATTAGTTTTAGTAAAGGATATATCTTTCTTTTCGATGTGTGAACATCATTTAGTTCCCTTTTTTGGTCAAGCGCATGTTGCCTATATTCCAAAGGGAGGAAAGGTTACAGGACTTAGTAAACTCGCTCGTGCGGTAGAAGCTGTTGCAAAAAGACCACAGCTACAAGAAAGAATAACTTCGTCTATAGCAGATAGTATTGTTCATTCACTTGAGCCTTATGGAGTAATGGTTGTGGTTGAGGCTGAACATATGTGTATGACAATGAGAGGTGTAAAAAAGCCGGGAGCTAAAACAGTTACTTCTGCTGTTAGAGGAGTATTTCTAAAAGATGAAGCTGCAAGAGCAGAGGTTTTATCATTGATTAAACGTTAGATATTGACTTAAGCAGTAAAAGCAATTTTTAATATGAATGAATCATTACATAATGTTAATATAGATAAGATATAAATAAAACATAAAAAATCAGGGCGGTGCAAGAATGAATCCAAAAAATGACTATGTTGTCATAAAAGCAATTGAAGACGGTGTAAATGTAATTGGGCTTACTAGAGGTTCTGATACAAGATTTCACCATTCTGAAAAATTAGATAAAGGCGAAGTTATGATAGCTCAATTCACAGAGCATACGTCTGCAATTAAAGTTAGAGGAAAAGCACTTATTCAAACAGCAATTGGCGAGTTAGAAAGTGAGGCAAAAAAATAAGCAGGTCATCCTGCTTAATTTTGCATTTATTTATGTTTGCCTATCGGTATTTTAAGGTGGCTTATGTTGTAGGAGCTGGAGCCGTACAAGACTCGATATGCTCTTATTTTTTTGTCATTCTTCATGCATCATTGACACTAAAATAGGAAAACTTATATCAACCCATAAAATGATTTTAAACGATCTAATGGTCATCTATATGTTATAATGAATTTGTTTAATTTTAATCATCATACGTTTTTTGAATATGGAAGTTAGCGAAAAGTATCCTTTCATTGCTACCATCCGATCATGATTATATACCTATTGGTTCATCATGTGTTATTCATAGAGAGAGAATGTTAAATTGGGGACAAGGGTGATATATTTGCAGGACATCTATGTAAAATTATCGGAAATCAAATTAATGATCCAAAAAAAGATTCGTCATTCCTTAGTGGAGAAGTATATACCTTCACCAACGATTGATGAGGATAAACTGTTGCTTTTATATGCAATTTTTGATGAGATAGATCTTTCTATTAGTAAAAAAGAAAGCTATATCGTGACAGTCATGCTTGTTCAAATTGCCCTAGACACACATGACAAAGTGACGAATCATCGTGATGCGGAATCAACCGAATTTATTCAGAGACAAATAACAGCTTTAGCAGGTGATTACTATAGTGGGTTATATTATTTGTTGCTATCTGAATTAAAGGACATCAAAATGATTCGAACGTTAGCAGAAGCAATTAAGGAGATTAATGAACATAAAATTAAACTCTATCATGATAAAGTGTTAACTCAGCAAGCAAAAATGGAAAGTGAGCTTATTGTTGAAACTACTTTGTTTCAAAAGGTTACCGAACATTATAATCTCGACTTTTGGAGCTTGTTTTCAAAGAAGTTTCTAACATATAAAAAGCTATCTCATGAAAAATTTCATAATGAAGACGGGCAAAGCAATCTAGGCATGATTATTAATAAAGAACCATTCCCAATTAGCTCCTTTAAAAAAGCATATGAATCATTTTATGAAGAAACGGCATCTTTGCTTGATGTTTGTTTATTTAAGACACCTTCGATAAAAGATATATTGTTTAAACGACTACAAAATATTCGTTTTGATGGAACATTACATTATAATAAGACAGTGGAAGAAGGTTTGTCATAATGCAACAATCGAAAGAAGAAAGAGTCCATAGTGTTTTTGAGAAAATATATCAAAACTATGACCAAATGAATTCCGTTATTAGTTTCCAAAGACATAAAGCCTGGAGAAAAGAAACGATGAAAAGAATGCAAGTGAAACCAGGTCAAAAGGCTTTAGATGTCTGCTGTGGTACCGCTGATTGGAGTATCGCACTAGCTAATGAAGTGGGGAAAAATGGAGAAGTATTTGGTTTGGATTTTAGTGAGAATATGTTAAAGGTCGGCAAACAAAAGGTTGAAAATTTAGGTTTAGCAAATGTGACATTGCTACACGGTAATGCAATGGAGCTTCCTTTTGAGGACAATTCATTTGATTTTGTTACTATAGGGTTTGGATTAAGGAATGTTCCAGATTATATGCAAGTATTGAAGGAAATGAATCGTGTACTAAAGCCAGGCGGTAAGGCTGTATGCTTGGAAACCTCACAACCTACTGCACCTGTTTTCAAGCAATTTTTTGCAATATATTTCCGGTATATAATGCCGTTATTTGGAAAAGTATTCGCTAAAAGCTACAAAGAGTATTCATGGCTACAAGAATCTGCACGAAATTTTCCTGGGATGAAAGAGCTAGCAAAAATGTTTGAAATAGCAGGATTTGAACATGTTCAAATAAAATCATTTACAGGTGGAGTTGCAGCAATGCATTTAGGAATAAAGCCGAAAGAAAATGTACAATAAATAGTTAATGCTTAATTAGGTAGATATAGGAAATACAATGTGAAAGATAATGCATTATACATATCAAGATGATATATGTGATGGGGAGAAACACAGTTTAGTTTGGCTATTTGTAACGGATGGTAAAACAGGATCGACCAATAAGATGTATTAAGGTGAAAAGTATGAAATTTAAATCATTGTATTCATTTCTGAATACTGATCTTTCAATTATTGAACGTGAACTTGAAAAAACAGCCGCTTCAGAACATCCACTTATTAAAGAAGCGAATATGGAGTTGTTACAAGCTGGGGGAAAAAGGATTAGACCTGTTTTTGTACTTCTATCATCAATGTTTGGACAATATGATATCAATGTTGTGAAACATGTGGCAGTTGCTCTAGAAACGATTCATATGGCGTCACTTGTGCATGACGATGTAATTGACGATGCTGAATTACGGAGAGGTAAGCCAACAGTTAAAGCTAAATGGGATAATCGAGTTGCAATGTATACAGGTGATTATCTATTAGCTAGATCATTAGAAGTTATGACAAAAATAGAAAATCCACTTGCACATCAAATACTTTCAAAAACAATTGTTGAGGTTTGTCTAGGAGAATTGGAACAGATAAAAGATAAATATTGTTTTGAACAATCACTACGAACCTATTTAAAACGGATTAAACGCAAGACCGCTCTATTAATTGCAGTTAGCTGTCAGTTAGGAGCTATCTCAACAGGAGCATCTGAAGAAATACATAGAAAGCTTTATTGGTTTGGTTATTTTGTAGGAATGTCATTTCAAATAACAGATGATATATTAGATTTTACATCAACAGAAGAGGCGCTTGGAAAGCCTGTTGGAAGTGATCTTTTACAAGGGAATATTACACTTCCTGTATTATTTGCTCTTCAAGATCCAACTATGAAGTCGGAAATTGAAAGAATATCAAATAAAACAACTCCTGAAGAAATAAAGCCAATTTTACATAAAATCCTTTCGTCAGATGTTATTGAGAGAGCAGAGAAGGTAAGCGATCTATACCTTCATAAAGCTCTTGCTATCCTAGAGTCATTGCCAAAAAACCGAGCAAAATCAACTCTATTAAGTATTGCAAAATATATCGGAAAACGGAAAACATAATTAGCAACTATTGAAGAACATCATAATGAATTTGCATAACACCTTCCATACATGGTATTATTTTCTTGAAAACCTTAAGCCTATACATAATATATGGAGTGGAGATTGGATGATGGATAAAACATTTTTAATGGTAAAGCCAGATGGGGTCCAAAGGCAAATTATTGGTGATGTTGTTAATCGCTTTGAAAGAAAGGGTTTACAATTAGTAGCGGCTAAACTAATGATGGTTTCAGTTGAGCTCGCCGAAAAGCATTATGGAGAACATAAAGGGAAACCTTTTTATGAGGATTTACTAAAGTTTATTACGTCAGGACCAGTTTTTGCGATGGTATGGCAAGGTGAAAATGTCGTTGAGATTACACGTAAGCTAATAGGAAAAACGAATCCAATGGACGCTGAACCGGGCACTATACGTGGAGATTATTGCTTATATGTTAGCAAAAATATAATTCATGGATCAGATTCACCCGAAAGTGCTAAAAGAGAAATAGCATTATTTTTTCAAGAAAATGAAATTGTTGAATATGAAAAGTTAATAGATAATTGGATATATAAAAGCTAGCCTCGCTAGCTTTTTTTATTTTTGTTAAATCAAATTGCTACATAAGTTTTTATAAAAAATTGCGCAAATTTTTAGATAGATAAGATATACTAGTAATTATTCTAGTAGAGTCAATGACTTTAAAATTGGGAACTTAGATGTAGGAGAGTAGACATGGATACGTACGATCAAGATTATGAGTTTTTTATTAAAAACATTAAGCAAAAATCTGGAATTGATTTATCTTTATACAAAGAAGCACAGATGAAAAGAAGATTAACCTCCTTATATGAAAAGAGAGGATTTACTAACTTTTCGGAATTTTTTAAAGGGATCTCTAATGATAATAATTTATATTATGAATTTTTAGATCGAATGACAATAAATGTGTCAGAATTCTATCGTAATTATAAAAGATGGCAAGTTTTAGAAGAGATGATTCTTCCAAAATTACTTAAAAAGAATAATGGACAACTTAAAGTATGGAGTGCTGCTTGTTCAACAGGTGAGGAGCCTTATACGATAGCGATGGTACTTTCTAACCTAGTTCCGCTAAGTAAGGTGAAAATTATTGCAACTGATATTGATGAAAATGTCATTGCTAGGGCTAAAATAGGTGTTTATCCAGAACGTTCATTAAATGAGGTTCCGTTAGAGATGAAAAAAAAATACTTCACTCAAGAAGGAACGAATTACAAGGTTAGTGAAGAAATTATGAAGGCGGTTCAATTTAAAAAACAAAACCTATTGGCTGATCCGTTTGAATCTCAATTTGATTTAATCGTATGTCGCAATGTGCTTATTTATTTTACAGAAGAGGCAAAAGAACTTTTATATAAAAAATTCAGCGATGCTCTTAAGCAAGATGGTGTATTTTTTGTTGGAAGCACAGAACAAATCTTTAATTCTGAACACTTTAACCTAGCATCAATTGAGACGTTTTTTTATCAAAAGAAATAAATAATCTATGATTTTTCTAACAGTTATGTTATATTGTTACTTAAAAGCGTTAGTGCGTTGAAGGGAGAGAGAGTATTGAGATATTTAACAGCAGGTGAATCTCATGGACCACAATTAACAGCAATTATTGAAGGTGTTCCTTCAGGATTAAATTTTACAGCTGAAGATATTAATAAAGACTTAGCGAGAAGACAAAAGGGGTATGGCCGTGGACGGAGAATGCAAATAGAAAAAGACCAGGTCAAAATTTTAGGTGGAGTAAGACATGGTAAATCTCTAGGTTCACCAATCTCTTTTGTTGTTGAAAATAATGATTGGAAGCATTGGACGAAAATTATGGGTGCGGATCCAATTTCAGCTGAAGAGGAAAAGGAAGTTAAACGTCAAATTACACGACCACGTCCTGGACATGCAGATTTAGTTGGTGCAATGAAATACGGTCATCGCGATATGAGAAATGTTTTAGAACGTTCCTCTGCACGTGAAACGACCGTTCGTGTAGCAGTTGGTTCATTGGCTAAACAAATTTTAGCAGAACTAGGAATTAAGGTAGTAGGGCATGTATTAGAAATAGGTGGAGTAAGGGCTGAAAACAACTCTTATCGGGATGTAGATGAATTATTAGCTATCACTGAAGAATCACCAGTAAGATGTTTCGATCGAGATGTCGAAAAGAAAATGATGGAAGCAATTGACACTGCTAAAGAAAATGGTGACTCGATCGGTGGTGTTGTCGAAGTTGTTGTCGAAGGTTTACCAGCTGGCATCGGAAGCTATGTACATTATGACCGAAAATTAGATAGTAAAATTGCAGGTGCAATTGTTAGCATAAACGCGTTTAAAGGTGTAGAATTTGGCATCGGGTTTGAAGCTGCGCGTAAATTTGGTAGTCAAGTACATGATGAAATTGAATGGTCTGAAGAAAAAGGTTATACACGTAAAACGAATCGTTTAGGTGGATTTGAGGGCGGAATGACAACTGGGATGCCGATTGTTGTTAGAGGCGTTATGAAACCAATTCCAACATTGTATAAACCGTTACAAAGTGTAGATATTGATACGAAGGAACCGTTTACAGCTAGCATTGAACGTTCTGATAGCTGTGCTGTGCCAGCAGCTAGCGTTGTTGCTGAAGCTGTAGTTGCTTGGGAAGTTGCAAATGCTATTGTCGAACAATTTGGAGTAGACCGTATGGATTTAATTAAGGAAAATGTTGAAAAAATGCGCAACTACACGAGGGGATTTTAATGCAATCAATTACAGTCAAAACATCCGTCGATTCGTATCCCGTCATTGTCGGACATAACGTAAAACAAGAAATTCCTAATGTTTTAAAGAAACTATCACCAAGTAAAGTACTAATTGTAACTGATTCTTCCATAGATTCTTTATATGGGGGGGACATTTTTTCATTAGTAAGTAATGAGTGGGAAACGTCAAAGTACGTAATTCCAAGTGGTGAAGCCTCGAAATCATTTGAGATGTTTTATGAGCTGCATACTTTTGCATTAGAAAAAGAATTGGATCGAAAATCTGTGATTATTGCATTTGGTGGTGGTGTTGTTGGTGATTTAACAGGGTTTGTGGCTGCAACATTTATGAGAGGAATACCGTTTATCCAAGTTCCAACAACTTTATTAGCACATGATAGTGCAGTTGGTGGAAAGGTTGCAATTAATCATCCAGAAGGAAAAAATATGATCGGTGCCTTTTATCAACCTAAAGCTGTTATTTATGACACCCTATATTTACAAAGCTTACCAGAAAGTGAAATGAGATCTGGCTTTGCAGAAGTTATCAAGCACTCACTTATTAGAAGTGAATCACTTTATCATTATTTAATATCAGAAATTAAACTAATTGATGATATTACTGAACAGCATCTGCAACGAATGATTCTTGAAGGAATACAAATAAAGGCTGATGTCGTATCGAAGGATGAAAAGGAATTAGGTCTGCGCGCTATATTAAACTATGGTCATACACTTGGTCATGCTGTTGAGGCAGAAGCTGGGTATGGAAAGCTATCCCACGGTGATTCAGTAGCCATTGGTATGTTATTTGCAACTTGGCTAAGCAATAAAAAACTAAATGCTAATTTACCGTATGAGGAGTTAAAAGCTTGGTTTAAAGGTATTGGTTTTCCTATTAATATTCCTGAATCACATTCAACAGAACAACTTATAAATAAAATGAAAAAAGACAAAAAAACAAAATCAAAACAAATTACAATGATTTTATTAAAAAGTATCGGTATAACTACAGAAGAAAAGTTCTCTGATGATGAATTATATTCATTACTTACTGAATGGAGAATGAAAGAACGGAGTGGCATACTTGATTAGGGGTATTCGTGGAGCGATAACGGTTGAAGAAAATGATAGTCATTTAATTTTAGAGGCAACTAGTAAGCTTTTAAAAGATATGATAAAGAAAAATAATATAAATCCGGAAAGAGTTGCACAAGTTATTATGACGGTAACTGACGATTTAGATGCAACTTTTCCTGCAAAAGCACTAAGAGCTATTGAAGGATGGACATATGTACCAGTGATGTGTATGCGAGAAATACCAGTGCCAAATAGCTTAGAAAAATGTATTAGGGTAATGATGACAGTAGAAACGGATGTCAGTCAGGAAAAAATACAGCATGTATATTTAGAAGGTGCTATTTCCCTTAGGCCAGATTTAGCAAGTAAATAGCATAAGGTTTTTATGTAAGGAATTCAATCTTGACAGAAATTGGTTTATTATAATACGATGAAAAGGAAGATTGAATTAGTTTTTAGCAGAGTAGGTAAGCATAGGGTAGTAGAGAATGAGTTAGTTTAGCTGAGGTTTTATTTTATCGGCACAAGTCTACCCAAAAACATATGTTTTTGGGTTTTTTTATAAAATGAAACTGTCATATACATAAAATATGGCATTTCATAAAGATCGATGTGCGAACCAATCTTCATTAGTATAACCTCCTAAATACTCATTCTCCAATTTATTTGGAGGAGTGAGTCATTATGAAAAATACTTCATTTACCACTTTTTGTGAAGATAGTAAACATTATCAAACAATCCCCATTGTCAGGAGTGTGTACTCTGACAAATTTACACCAATCCAATTATTTCAGTTATTTCAAAAGGAAGCTGTTTATTTATTAGAGAGTAAGGATGCCGAATCAAGTTGGTCCCGTTATTCCTTTATAGGATTAAATCCATTTTTGTTTATTGAAGAAGATCGAGGAGAATATTCGATCATTAATAATCAAAGAAAAACTGTTGAAAAGTCGCATTCAATTACAACAATTTTTAAAAATTTACAAAATCTATTAGCTATTAAATTACCAGAGCTGGATATACCTTTTGTAGGTGGAGCAGTTGGTTATATCGGATATGATACCGTTTCAATTATCGAAAAAGTAAATAAGCATGAAACAGATGACTTAAACCAACCAAACTGTTTGTTTTTTGTATGTGAAACAATTATCGCCTTTGATCATCACGAAAAACAGTTATATTTTATCCATTATGAGCGCGTAAACGGTGATGATGCTCCAGAACACCTCAAAGCAATCTATCAATTTGCGGAAGCTAAATTAAATAAATATGTTAGCAAACTAAATCAACAAGTACAGCCAGACAATTTATCAATTGATGGAATAAATGAATTTCAAGTTGATTTTACAAAGATTCGTTCAAACTACGAAAAAAGTAAATTTCTCAGTGATGTTGAAAGGGTTAAGGAATATATTCGAGCTGGTGATATTTTTCAAGGGGTATTATCACAGCGATTTGAAATTCCTATTAAGACAGATGGATTTTCATTATATCGAATTTTGCGAATGGTAAACCCATCACCGTATATGTTTTATATTCGCTTTAATGATACGGAATTGGTTGGCAGCTCTCCTGAGAGATTAATATATATCCAAAATAAGCATTTAGAAATTCATCCAATTGCCGGAACGAGAAGACGTGGAAAGACAGTTCAAGAAGATCTGTTCTTTGAAGAAGAATTGAAAAATGATGAAAAAGAGAAGGCAGAACATTATATGCTAGTGGATTTAGCCCGTAATGACTTAGGAAGAGTTGCTGAGTATGGTTCAGTAACAACTCCTACATTAATGGAAGTTGGACGTTTTTCACACGTTATGCATCTTATTTCAAAAGTTACTGCTAGGCTTAAGGATGATGTTCATCCTATGGATGCGCTACTATCTTCTTTTCCTGCCGGGACTGTGTCAGGTGCTCCAAAAATACGTGCAATGCAAATAATTCAAGAGCTTGAACCTACTGCTAGAGGAAGCTATGCAGGATGTGTCGCATATGTAGGATTTGACGGGAATATAGACTCATGTATAACAATTCGAACAATTACTGTAAAGAATAATATCGCTTATGTGCAAGCAGGGGCTGGTATTGTTGTGGATAGTGTTCCAGAGCTAGAGTGGAAGGAAACTTGTAATAAAGCGAGTGCGCTATTAAAAACAATCCAATTAGCTGAAATGGTATTTACTAAAGGAGGTTTACAAGATGAAAAAGTTGTTAGCTCATTGCATTGAAGGGAAAACATTATCAGAGGAACAAGCAGAACAAGTCATGAACTTAATTATGACGGGTAATGCGACACCTAGTCAAATTGCAAGCCTTGTATCAATTATGAGACTGCGGGGAGAAACGGTCGATGAATTGGTTGGTTTTGCTAAATCGATGAAAAAGCATATGACATCAATAGATTACGAGCATGATGTAGTCGATACTTGTGGTACTGGTGGCGATGGAGCATCAACTTTTAATATATCAACAGCCGCTGCAATTGTTACCTCATCGTTTAAAGTGAAGGTAGCAAAGCATGGTAATCGAGCGTTTACTTCAAAGAGCGGCAGTGCTGATGTTATCGAAACTTTAGGAATAGCAATACAAACAACTCAAGAGGAAGCAATCGCTAATCTTAACAAACAAAATATGAGTTTTTTATTTGCACCAATGTTTCATTCTTCAATGAAACATGTTGTAAATCCACGAAAGGAAATTGGGTTTCGAACGGTTTTTAACTTATTGGGTCCACTGGCTAATCCTGCAAATGCAAAACGACAAGTAATAGGGGTTTACTCAACAGATTATGCGGAAAAAATGGCTGAGGCACTGAAGCGATTAGGTGCAGAGCATGTTTTACTCGTAACTGGACGTGACGGTCTTGATGAAATTTCAATTTCGACTGAAACAGACATCGTCGAATTAAAAAATGGAAACATCACTAGATACGTATTTCATCCTTCAGATGTTGGATTAAAAGAAGGTAATCTTAAAGATTTAAAAGTGTCGAATCCAAAGGAGAGTGCGGAATTAATCGAGCGGATATTTAAAGGATTAGCTCCAGAAAGCGCTGAAAATATAGTTGCGATTAATGCAGCTGCAGCATTATATGTTGCAGGATATATTTCTTTACTTTCAGATGGAGTTATTCTTGCAAAAGAAGCGATTAGAAATGGTGCTGCTATTAAGCAGTTAATGGTCTTACGTAATCAGGTGGAGGAATCTTATGCTTAATAAAATTATTGAATCAAAAAAAGACGAGATTAAACAGTTAGTATTACCTGAGGATTTAAAATTACCTCATAATTCGTTTTATGAAGCGCTCTTAAATCCGAATAGAGATTTAGCATTAATCGCGGAGGTGAAAAAGGCTTCACCGTCAAAAGGTTTGATTAAAGAAAATTTTCATCCTGTGGAGATTGCATTAGCATATGAAAAAGGTGGAGCTGACTGTTTATCAGTACTAACAGATGAGCCGTTTTTTCAAGGCAAAAGAGAATACTTAACAAATGTTAAAAGGTCGGTAAATTTACCGATTTTAAGAAAAGACTTTATTATTGACCACATTCAAATAGAAGAGGCAAGACGGATAGGTGCTGATGCAATATTATTAATTGGAGAAGCACTTGAGCCATCTATGTTAAAGGAACTATATGATCATGCCATAGAAAAAAAATTGGATGTTCTAGTAGAAGTTCATGACCAAACCATTTTAGAACAGGTTTTAAAAATGTTTACACCGAAAATATTAGGTGTTAATAATCGTAATTTAAAAACATTTGAAGTGAATATTAACCAATTGAAAGAGATGGTCCGGATTATTCCTAATGAAACATTGCTTGTAAGTGAAAGTGGACTTTATACGTACGAGGATTTACAATTTGTCAAACAGTTTGGGGCAAAAGCAGTGTTAATTGGGGAATCCCTTATGAGAAAGGAAAACCAAACAATAGCAATTAAACAGTTGTTTGGGGAGGAAATTCATGCATAAACCTTTACTTAAGTATTGTGGTATACGCTCAGAAGCTGATTTAAAAATAGTTGCCGAATCAGCAGCAGATTTTATCGGGTTTATTTTTGCTAATAGTAAGCGAAGAGTAGAACCGGGTAAAGTAAGAGAATGGTTAAAAATAGTTGATGCCTCGTCAAAAAAACTAGTTGCAGTATTTGTTAATCCATCTCAAGCTGAATTACATGATGTGTTGTCCGTTTTACCAATTGATGTTATTCAATTTCATGGAAATGAAAGAATTGAAGATATAATGAGAGTAAAAGAAAAGTTTTCAGGAACGATTTGGAAAGCACTTCATCATCATCCAGAAACTATAGATGAAATGAACGATTATAAGGATGTGGTTGATGGATATGTTATTGACTCACGAATGAAGAATCAGTGGGGTGGAACTGGTATTAGCTTTGATTGGAATGCTGTACCGAATTATCTAGAAATTGCAACAACTTATGAGAAAGTATGTTTTATTGCTGGTGGAGTAAATGAACAAAATATTGATAGATTATTAACTTTAAAACCTCATGGAATTGACTTATCTAGTGGAATTGAAATGAACGATAAAAAAAGCAAAAAAAAGATACAGTTAATAGAAGAAAGGATGTTACAGCATGTCAACTTATCCTGACAAAAATGGACGATACGGAGAATTTGGTGGTAGATTTGTTCCGGAAACATTAATGAGTCCTTTAGCAGAAATTGAAAAAGCACATAATGAAGCTATGAAAGACCCATCTTTTATGGAAGAATATCATTATTTATTAAAAGAATATTCTGGTAGGCCAACGACAGTAACCTATGCAGAAAATGTTACGAAAAAACTCGGTGGAGCAAAAATTTACTTAAAACGCGAGGATTTAAATCATACAGGTGCCCATAAAATTAACAATGCGATAGGTCAAGCTTTGTTGGCAAAAAGAATGGGGAAAACGAAAGTTATTGCAGAAACAGGTGCGGGTCAGCATGGTGTAGCAACAGCAACTGTCGCAGCAAAGTTCGGAATGGAATGCAAGGTGTTTATGGGGGAGGAAGATGTAAAACGCCAACAATTAAATGTATTTCGGATGCAGCTTTTAGGTGCAGAAGTAATCCCTGTTACGAGTGGAAATAAAACATTAAAAGATGCAACAAATGAAGCGATGCGGTACTGGGTACAGCATTGTGAGGATCATTTTTATATTATTGGCTCTGTCGTTGGTCCACATCCATATCCATACATTGTTCGAGAATTCCAGCGAGTCATTGGTGATGAGGCAAAACGCCAATTTCAAGAAATTGAAGGTACGTTACCTACTAAAGTAATGGCATGTGTAGGTGGTGGAAGCAATGCAATTGGAATGTTTGCAGCTTTTATTAATGAGGATGTAGACTTGGTTGCAGTTGAAGCAGCCGGTTTGGGCGTAGATACTGATATGCATGCAGCAACGATTACAAAAGGAACAAAAGGTGTCTTACATGGATCGATGACATATTTATTACAAGATGAATATGGTCAAGTTATTGAACCTTACTCAATTTCAGCAGGGCTTGATTATCCTGGAATTGGTCCAGAGCATGCTCATTTATCTTCGATCGGAAGAGTGAAATATGAATATGCTACTGATAAACAAGCGTTGAATGCCCTTGAATTATTAGCTAAAGAAGAAGGGATATTAGCAGCTATTGAGTCTGCACATGCATTATCGTCCGCTTTCGAACATGCAAAACATATGTCTAGTGAAGAAAGCATCTTAATCTGCCTTTCAGGTCGAGGGGATAAAGATGTTCATACTTTAATGTCTCATTTTACGGAGGAAGAACAAAATGAAAACACTCTTCAAACAACCGTTACAAAATAAATTATTTATTCCATTTATTACAGCTGGTGATCCGGATTCAGAAACGACGATTAGTTTGGCAGTTGCCTTACAAGATGCTGGTGCCTCTGCAATAGAGCTTGGTATTCCATACTCTGATCCAGTAGCAGACGGGCCAGTAATACAAAAGGCATCTAGCCGTGCATTGAAAAATGGGATGAATATTGTAAAAGCGATGAAACTTGTCCCTGAAATGAGGAAAAAAGGCTTAAATATTCCGATTATTCTATTTACGTATTACAATCCTGTGTTACAATTAGAAGAGGAATCCTTTTTCGCTTTACTGCGAGAAAATACAATCGATGGATTACTGATCCCGGATATTCCTTTTGAAGAAAGCGCTGAGTTACGAGCAAAATGTAAGGAGCATTCCATATCCTTTATTTCATTAGTTGCTCCGACTTCCTCAAGTCGTATTAAAATGATCGCAGAAAATGCTGAAGGATTTATTTATTGTGTTTCTTCTTTAGGTGTAACTGGTGTTCGCAATACGTTTGATAGCTCTATTACTGATTTTCTAGAAGAAGTTAAGAGGTATAGCAACGTACCGGTCGTTGTTGGGTTTGGAGTATCAACAAAAGAACAAGTTGAACAATTTGGAAGTATATGTGATGGTGTTGTTGTCGGTAGTGCATTAGTTCGTGAAATTGAAAGGCTCCAACCTTCGTTATTAAATGAGAGTTATCAAGAAGAGGCACTTTCGGAATTTACCTCATTTGCTCGAACATTTAGTGCTTAAAGAACAGATGATGTATACTTGATTTAAAAAATAGTAATGAGCAAAATGATTTCAGAGGGTATTCCCTCTGATTATGTTTTTTAGTAAGGAGAGGTGTTTGTTTTGCATGTAAAAGAGCAGTTACTAACATTAAAACCATATCAACCTGGTAAACCAATTGAAGAAGTAAAAAAAGAATTTAATCTATCAAAAGTTGTTAAGCTAGCTTCAAACGAGAATCCATATGGATGTTCGGAAAAAGCAAAGCAGGCAATTTTATCAGAAATGGAACAATTAGCTATATACCCTGATGGTTATAGTGCACTTCTTCGGACAAAACTAGCAAATCATTTAGGGGTTAGGGAAGAAGAATTAATATTTGGAAATGGCTCAGATGAAGTAGTCCAAATCATTTGTCGAGCATTATTAAGTCCTGAGACTAATACTGTCATGGCTACTCCAACGTTCCCTCAATATAAGCATAATGCAATAATTGAAGGTACAGAAATTCGTGAAGTTCCACTCGTGAATGGGGATCATGACCTTGATGCAATGCTTAATCAAGTTGACGAGAAAACAACGGTTATGTGGGTATGTACACCAAATAACCCAACAGGAACTTATATAAAAGAGAATGTATTGCTAGAATTTTTGCAGAAGGTTCCAAAGCATGTTCTCGTTGTATTAGACGAAGCATACTACGAATATGTGGTAGCTGAGGATTACCCACAAACTATTGAACTACTTAAAGATTATCCTAATATTATTATTTTACGTACGTTTTCTAAAGCATATGGGTTGGCAGCACTTCGTGTAGGGTATGGTATTGCAAATGCAGACTTAATTCGTAAAATTGAACCAGCAAGAGAACCTTTTAACACAAGTAGAATTGGACAAGCAGCTGCAATTGCTGCACTTGATGATGTAGATTTTGTATTAGAATGCAGAGAAAAAAATCAAAAAGGTCTCCAACAGTTTTATCAATTTTGTGAAGAACAGAAATTAGACTATTACCGCTCTGAAGGTAATTTTATCTTGATAGATTTTAATAGAGATTCAGATGAAGTGTTCGGTGCTTTACTTAAAAAAGGTTACATTGTTCGTTCTGGTAATGCTCTTGGATTTCCAACTCACTTGAGAATTACAATTGGAACAGAGCAGCAAAATGCAGAAATTATTGAGGTATTAAAGGAATTTGTTAATCATTGATACCTAAGTCCTCTTTTCATTGGAAGAGAGGACTGCTCTTTATTTTAAATAGTCCAGTTTTCAACCCTTTTATAAAGGCAATCTAAGATAGGCTGAAAAAGGTGATATTGTTGGTTAAAAAGATTTATTTAATCGGATTAGGTTTAATTGGAGGATCAATTGCTCTTTCAATAAAAAAACACGATCCAGCGATCCATATTCTTGGATTTGATATAAACAAGGATCAAGCAAATCTTGCGAAAAAAATTGGGGCAATAGATGAAATTTCCTTTACTCTATTTCCAGATCTTACTGATGTGGATATGATTTTTATTTCGACACCTGTACAACAAACAATTCATATCATTGAACAACTCGAAAACGTTGAGTTAAAAAAAGATGTTATTATAACAGATGTTGGCAGTACGAAAGTGAAAATAGTGGAATGTGCGAATTATTATTTAAATAGTAGAATTAAATTCATAGGCGGACATCCGATGGCTGGGTCGCACAAATCAGGGATTTTAGCAGCTAAACCTCACTTATTTGAAAATGCATTTTACATATTAACTCCTTCTAAATATGTAACCTCGGAGGATCTAAACCAATTAAAGTCTATTTTGTCGGGAACAAAAGCAAATATCATTGAAATGACACCTGAAGAGCATGACAAAGTAACAGGAGTGATAAGTCATTTTCCCCATATTGTTGCTGCAAGTTTAGTGTACCAGGCTGAAAGTTATGAGGAAAATTATCCAATTGTGAAAAGACTTGCTGCAGGCGGATTCCGTGATATTACAAGAATTGCTTCAAGCAATCCTTCGATGTGGCGAGACATTCTTCTCCATAATAAAGGCCCCTTGTTAGAGCTTTTTGATGAATGGATAACTGAAATGGAACGGATCAAACAATATGTGAAGGATGAAGATGCAAATCAGTTGTTTGCTTATTTTGCTCATGCTAAGCAATATCGAGATGAACTTCCCGAAAAGCAGAAGGGAGCAATCCCATCCTTTTATGATTTGTTTGTCGATGTCCCGGATTATCCCGGTATTATATCTGAAATAACAGGATATTTGGCAAAAGAGGAAATCAGTCTAACGAATATACGCATAATCGAAACAAGGGAAGAGATTTATGGTGTATTAAGATTGAGCTTTCAAACAGAACAGGATCGTGAATTAGCGATTAAATGTATTGGCAAATATTCAGACTATGATACATTTATTATTTAACTACTGAGTAGGATAATTGAGGTTTGAGGTGAAAACAATGACAACATCTAAAAAATTATCAAATGTTCAACGGCTTACTGGCACAATTGAGGTTCCAGGTGACAAATCAATCTCCCATAGAGCGGTAATGTTTGGTTCAATAGCAACTGGTAAAACTGAAATATCAAATTTCTTAATGGGAGCGGATTGTTTAAGCACTGTTTCCTGTTTTCGGAAAATGGGTGTTTCAATTGATATTAGTGATGGGAAAGTAATTGTTGAGGGAAAAGGTATGGATGGGTTACGAGAACCGTCTGATATTTTAGATGTCGGTAATTCAGGCACTACAACTAGATTGATGTTAGGTATTCTTTCTGGTGCACCTTTTCATGCATGTATCATTGGTGATGAATCTATCGCTAGAAGACCGATGTCACGGGTAACAAAACCATTACGTTTAATGGGTGCTTCCATTGATGGCCGCGAAAATGGCCAATATACACCTCTTTCAATCCGTGGTGGAAACTTGAAGGGGCTTACGTATGAATCACCTGTAGCCAGTGCACAAGTTAAATCTGCAATTTTATTAGCTGGATTACGTACTGATAAAGAGGAAACAACGGTAATTGAACCACATAAATCAAGAGATCATACGGAAAGAATGCTAAGAGCTTTTGGTGTAGAGGTGAAGGAAGATTCTACATCTGCAACTGTTATTGGCGGGAAAGAACTTGAGGCAACTAATATTTTTGTCCCAGGTGATATTTCATCAGCTGCATTTTTTCTTGTTGCAGGAGCTATTGTACCTAATAGTGAAATCATATTAAAAAATGTAGGAATTAATCCTACAAGAACTGGAATAATAGAAGTTTTGCAGATGATGGGTGCTTCAATTGAAATTATTCAGCATGATCAATATTCATTTGAGCCTATTGCTGATATCATCATAAAAACTTCTACATTAAAGGGAATAACAATCGGCGGAGATTTAATACCTAAACTAATTGATGAAATTCCTGTTATCGCATTATTGGCTACTCAAGCAGAAGGAAAAACAGTAATAAAAGATGCAAGTGAACTTAAAGTAAAGGAAACAAATCGTATCGATACTGTTGTTGGGGAATTATCAAAGCTTGGAGCATCGATTGAAGCAACTGACGATGGTATGATTATTACTGGGAAAACGGGTTTATCTGGCAATGTATCAGTATCGAGCCATGGAGATCACCGAATTGGTATGATGCTAGCGATTGCTGCATGTATTACAGATGGAACGCTTGATTTACATGATGTTGATGCTATTGCGGTATCTTATCCAAACTTTTTTGAACATTTATCATTACTATCTAAATAAAAATAAATGATGCTAAAACGGACCTAATATTACTTAATGTAAAGTTATAGTAATATTAAGTTCGTTTTTTTTTTGAAAGATTACTTATTCGATCATAATTCATACCTGACCTACATAGCTTGTCTTAAAGAGGATAAAAAGGTGGGGAGTGTTATGAGTTATATTTTGGACAGTGCTAGACTACTTAAATCAGATAGGATTCAAAAAACGTCCTTACTAATTAATCAAAACCGTATTGAGTTTATGCGTCAAACAATGGAGAATATTCGTTATATGCGAATGGATTTGAGCCCATATTTATTAACACCAGGACATGTAATGGTTGATTTTTCTCTACATTCATCTCTTCAATTTCATGGATTCAAACATTTAATAACAAATAGGTATATAAAAAAAGGGTGTACAACAGTCGTTACCGTTGCAAATGTCAATAATGAAAATGATCTCCTTTCAAGCGTTAAAGAAAAAAGGCAACTAATGATTAACTCACCGATTGATTATTATATTGGCATTAAACTTCCGTTTAAATCATTAACCCCTTCTCTAATAAGAAAATGTAAACGATATAATATAAGCGTTATCTTTGTTGATATCGAGGAATACGATAACCTTTTAAGTAAATCTTGGGGATGGATAAGAGATGCGATGTTTTCAAATCCGATAACTTTAGTTCCATATCTAAATGAAGAAACATATTCATTAATTAAAAAACAAAAAACACTTCAAATCTGGGATAAAATAATGAATGAGCATCGATTATCATCGATTCCAATGATATTAAAAGAGGGTGAACCAATATCTCGAGATGTATTAATGAGACTTGGAATTTACCCAATTAAAGGTGATTTACATGTAGGTGGTCAAGTAAACTATAACCTTTATCAATATGATGAAGTTCATAATCTTTCTGATGGAAGGCCGAGCATTGATTTTGACAAAACATATCCAGTCATTACTACACATCAAGGGAAGCTTATCCAAGTAAACGGAATGGTGTCATTTATTCCTGGAATTGGTGAAGAATGTTTTATTTCTATTTCAGGGCGTTTTATACCACAATCAGTGACGATTTGATGTAAAATATTAATGAAATGCTACTGAATAATACCACTATATTTGATCATGAAGGTACTTATTAGTAGATTTTTTCGTAAAGATATGGCATAGTAATAGTCCACGTAATGAAACGTAATTTATGATAAAAGATTGAGTCATGTGTGCTTTTTTCAATATTGTTTTCATAGCTAAAAAATAATCAAGCATCACATACAGAGAAAGGAACAAAATATGCTAAATTCAGTTCTTAATGAAGCAATTGATCTTGTTAATAAAGGAAAAACCGAACAGGGCTTAGAACTTTTAGAAAATATTCTACCTACTCTTCATGATGAAGAAAAGCTTCAGCTTGCTGATCAATATTTTCAATGGGGGATTGTAGATAAAGCTCATACTATCGTTGAAGAACTCCATTTCCTTTATCCGGAAGAAATCCAAATTACTCTGTTTTTAGCCGAGATATTTATTGATTTAGAAAAAGAAGAGCAAGCAATTGAATTATTAAATACTATTCCAGTTGAACATGAATCTTATCCACAAGCACTTCTGTTATTGGCAGATTTATATCAAATGCAAGGATTAGCGGAAGTTAGTGAACATAAACTATTAGAAGCTAAACAGTTGTTACCAGAGGAATTCATTATCGATTTTGCTCTTGGAGAATTGTATTTCCATCAGGGGCAATATAAACATGCAATCCCGTATTATGAGAAAGTTGTAAGCGAGCATCCAGAAATTTCAGGTGTACAATTAGCTCAAAGGCTTGGAGAATGCCTAAGCGCAAATGGGCAATTTGAAGAGGCATTAGATTACTATCAACATGCAGTAGATGCTCATGAAGATTTGAATACTCTTCTTGGCTATGGAATGACTGCCTTTCAGGGCGGTTTTTATAAAACAGCTATTCAACAATTATCAAAGCTAAAAGAAATTGACCCTCAGTATTCTTCTCTATACTTATATTTGGCTAAAGCATATGAACATGAAGGGTATTTGGATGAAAGTCTTGAAACTGTTCAGCAAGGAATTAAAATTGATGAATTTAATAAAGAATTATTTCTCTTTGGAGGAAAAATTGCAATTAAATTAGGGAGAATTGATGAGGCGGAAAGACTCCTTCGCGAGACGATAGCGATAGACCCAAGTCATCTCGAGGCAATTATTACTTTAAGCCACGTGTTTTTACAGGACGAAAGATATGATGAAGTCATTGATTTAATAAATGAAAGTAAACGTTATGGTGAAGAGGATCCACAATTCGAATGGAATTTAGCCCGAGCTTATCATCAAAAAGAAGAGTTTTCACAGGCATTAAATCATTATCAACTTGCATATAATTTTTTCAAGGATCAACGAGAATTTTTACATGAATATGCCTACTTTCTATTAGAAGATGGGCAACGTAGTGAAGCAAAAAAAATCTTTAAACAATTGCTTAAAAATGATCCTTCAAATGTCGAAATCGGTGAGATTTTGCTACAATTAGAGGATGACTTTTAAGTGATAAAAGCAGGATATTATTTTAATTTTGTGGAATTAACATAGTAAGATAACAGAATTTGCAGAGGAGGGAATTGCATGGTGGCCCCTGTATCTGTCCATGAAAAGAAAGATTTTATCAGGTGGTTTTTGAATCATTATCAGTTGAAGAGAAGAGAATGCGTTTGGATTTTAAACTATTTAATGAGTCATGATACATTAATGGAAAAAGTACACTTTGTTGAACAGGCACAGTATTGTCCAAGAGGAATCATTATGTCAACGCATTGTGTAGAGGAAGTACCATTTCGCTTTTATAAAGAAAATGTTATGACTACTGATGCAGAGAAATCATTTCATGATATCCGGTTAAATAAAGATGAAGAATTGTTTATTCAGCTTAATTTCCGTTCTGCATATCAATCTCCACAATATGCTGCTGTTTTGGAAGCAAATCCATTTATGCCTGACCATTTATTTGGAAATGAGAAGGACCGAGAAGTTGCTGAAAAGCTATTAGAGCATTCGATTGAAACGTTTCAAAAGGAAAAATTGTATCAACTAATTGATGAAGCACTTGATCAACAAAATAAAGAGGAATTTGACAGGCTTACAACTCAATTAATTCAACTTAACAATCAATCAAAAAACAAATAAATTTTGTCTAGTATAATGACTCATCTTTACTGAGTTATTATATTAGACATTTTTTTTACATATTAAGCGTTATGCACTAAGGGAAAATGAGCTTTTTTAATTTAACAATTTAAAGTGCAAGATATATAATAGATTTATTATTAGGAATGGAAGTGAATGAATTGAAGTGGGTTTTAGAAGATGTTGATGTTTACAATCAATCAAAGGAGTATGTTGATACGGCTGTTATTCCGCTTATTCCAGTTTCGGTCCAATCTGACTTTAAAAGTGTTGTTTCAAAAGGGGAATTTATTACACATGTAACAGCTGAGCTTGAAAGACAGTTAAAAGGAAGGGTGTATTTATTTCCACCGTTTACATATTTGAAAAATACAAAAAATGTGTTTGAAATTTTGCTAGAATGGAAAACTGAGATACAAAGGGAATTTAAGCATGTATTTTTTCTAACTAGTGATGAGATGTTAAAACATAATAAACCTCAATCTTTATCAAATAATCTCATTTGGTTAGGGGCAGTTCCTATAGAACATATGGATGATAATTTAAAAAGAAAGCTCTTACAAGATCAAGTCGAACAAATTTTGAACATTTTATTACAATCTTGGAATAATTAAAAAAATTTTTTTATTTGCAAAATTACAAAACATGATTTTATTGACCTCATGGAAAGATTGATATATCATGAGTATGTCCTAGTTTTATATATCATTTCCGTATGTCCTATATGGACTTTAGCTTACAATAGAGGGGGGAAAATGATGAGCGAGAAAAAACATCGGGTTTCAAGACGTCAATTTTTAAATTATACGCTTACTGGTGTAGGCGGTTTCATGGCTGCAGGTATGCTTATGCCAATGGTACGCTTTGCACTTGACCCTGTGCTCCGACCAGCAGAAGAATCAGAATTAGTTCAAGTAGTAAGTGTAGACGAAATAACTGAAGAACCACAACGCTTTGACTTTAAAATCAAACAAAAAGATGCTTGGCATGAATCTGAAGAAACAAAATCGGCTTGGGTATTTAAAGAAGGGGATAAGATCACTGCGTTATCGCCTGTTTGTAAGCACTTAGGCTGTACGGTTGGATGGAATAATGACCCATCAAACAAGAACAGATTTTTCTGTCCTTGTCATTATGGACTTTACGAAAAAGATGGTACGAACGTTAAAGGTACACCACCTTTAGCACCACTTGATGTTTATGAGCATGCAGTAAAGGACGGGTTTTTATTCTTAGGTAAAGCAAAACCACGAGGGGAGGCGTAATCGATTGCTTAATAAGATCTATGATTGGGTTGACGAACGTTTGGATATTACGCCAATGTGGCGCGATATTGCTGACCATGAAGTACCTGAACACGTAAACCCTGCACACCATTTTTCTGCCTTTGTTTATTGCTTTGGTGGATTAACATTCTTTGTTACTGTAATTCAAGTTTTATCAGGTATGTTTTTAACGATGTACTATGTTCCCGATATTAAAAATGCTTGGGAATCCGTATTTTATTTGCAAAATGAAGTTGCATTTGGGCAAATCGTACGTGGTATGCATCACTGGGGAGCAAGTCTCGTTATTGTTATGATGTTCCTACATACTTTACGTGTATTTTTCCAAGGTGCTTATAAGAAACCACGTGAATTAAACTGGATCGTTGGGGTATTAATTTTCTTTGTAATGCTCGGATTAGGTTTAACGGGTTATTTATTGCCTTGGGATATGAAAGCGTTATTTGCAACAAAAGTTACCTTGCAAATTGCTGAATCGGTACCGCTTATTGGGCCAACTATTAAAACCTTGTTATCAGGACATCCTGAAATTGTAGGTGCGCAAACACTTACTCGCTTCTTTGCAATCCATGTATTCTTCTTACCAGCTGCATTATTCGGTTTAATGGCAGCACACTTTGTGATGATTCGAAAACAAGGTATATCCGGACCTCTATAATATAAATGAAATGAATTTAAAGACAACAACTTAGTAAGGAGGGGAAATCATGCATCGCGGAAAAGGTATGAAATTTGTAGGTGACTCTCGTATTTCTGCTGAGAGGAAACCTAATATTCCGAAAGATTATTCGGAGTATCCTGGAAAGACAGAGGCGTTCTGGCCGAACTTCCTCTTAAAGGAATGGTTAGTTGGTGCTGTGTTCTTAGTCGGCTTTTTATGTCTAACAGTAGCGCATCCATCACCTCTTGAGCGTGTGGCTGATCCTACTGATGCTGGGTATATTCCATTACCTGACTGGTACTTCCTATTTTTATACCAGTTATTAAAATATTCCTATGCCTCTGGACCTTTTACTGTAATTGGAGCAATAATCATTCCTGGTCTTGCATTCGGTGGATTAATGTTAGCGCCGTTTCTTGATCGCGGTCCACATCGTCGTCCAGCAAAGCGTCCTGTTGCTGTAGGGATGATGCTTTTAGGGGTTGCAGCTGTATTCTATCTAACATGGGAGTCTGTCGTAACTCATGACTGGGAAGCTGCTGCAGAGCAAGGGAAGATTCAAGCTGAAGCTGAAATTGATAAAGAATCTGACGGTTATAAAATTTATGAGGCACAAGGCTGTATTCAATGTCATGGTGAAAATCTAGAGGGTGGTCCAGCAGGAAAAGCACTTGTCGATAATGGATTGGAACCAGATAAAATCGCTGATGTTGCAAAAAACGGTCAAGGAGCAATGCCTCCTGGTGTCTTTAAAGGTACAGATGAAGAATTAAAAGTATTATCAGAATTTATTTCTGGTGTTACTTCAAAATAAAGCTGACTTTTGTCAGCTTTTTTTTTGAAAACGTCTATAAAATGTGTTTAAGTTAAATTTTAATAAATAGTGTTTTTTCTTTGGAATTTAAATAAGTATGGTGATTAAACTTGAAAATGATTCATTATCTGCTAGGTAATAAACCTATGCTGTTACTTGTTTTTGTAATTAATTTTTTTGGAACTCTTTACGGCTATTTCTGGTATAAGGATCAGCTAGCTGTAACACCTCCACAATTCCTTTTATTTGTACCGGATAGTCCAACTGCTAGCTTATTTTTTACAATTGTAATTGTCGCTTTTCTCTTTCGGAAAAATCTCCCTACGATAGAGGCACTCGCTATTGTGACATTATTTAAATATGGAATTTGGGCTGTAATTATGAATCTGCTCGTATTAATGATAAATGGTCATTTAGTATGGCAGGGCTATATGTTGATTGCATCTCATTTTGCTATGGCAGTACAGGGAATACTTTATGCACCATATTACCGATTTAAGCTTAAGCATTTATTAATTGCAGCAGTATGGACATTACATAATGATGTTATTGATTATGTTTTTGGAATGATGCCACGTTATGGAACATTAAACGATTATATGAGTCAAATAGGTTACTTTACTTTTTGGCTAAGTATGATCTCTCTATTTATCGCATATATATTTGTTATTCATAAAAAATCGACAAAGCTTTCAATACCTGAATAAAAAATTCGATTAGGTTTTCTTCATTGTTCTATTCTTTTTTCAAAAGTTGTTGGTCTATCCTTGTCCAATTCCTCATACGATTTTTAAGAGAAGTTCTAGGGGGGACAAGGATGAGAAAATGGCTAATTGCACTTATTATCGGCATAGTGTTAGTCCAAACGAAACCAATAAATGCCGAGGAAACATATGATTGGGAATTTCTTAATAAGATTTCTAACACTGCACTCCAACTTGCAAAACAAGAGCGTTATAGTGAGTCTGCCCAACTACTTGATTATTTTTCTATGAAATTTGAAGATATACCGATTAACCGGGATTCAATTTCACTTGATCATTTTCGAATGATCTCAAGTACTCATAAGGATGCAAAATCAATTATTCTAGATGAAAAGAAGACAAAAGAGGAAAAGGTTCGAACTTTAACAAAATTTAGGCTTGTTGTAGACGCTATGGTTTCAGAACATCAACCTCTTTGGGGTTCAATGGAATCGTCGATTATGGAGACATTTTCTCAAATTAAGACTGATGTGCAATCCGGTGATATTCAGTCATTTCAACACGACTGGAATGAGTTTTTAAGTTTATACGAAATTATCTATCCGAGTATTCAAGTTGATATCGATGATAGGCGAGTAAAGCAAATGGATGAACATATATCAGTAATAGGCGACAAGTTCTTTCAAGATGTACCTGAAACAAGTCGTGTGAAACAATTATCATTGATGGAAGAGGAATTAAAAGCAATCTTTGAAAGAGTTAAAGAAGATGAAGCTGACCCATCTTTAGTGTGGGTGATGATAACAACAGGTAGCATCATTTTATTATCATTATCTTATTCCGGTTGGAGAAAATACCGTGGAGAAAAGGAAAAATTAGAAAAAAGGGAACAAAATAAAGAGTAAAAAGCTTGAGGATTTCTCAAGCTTTTTTTATTAAGTATGTAATGACTATCGCTGTAATGGGTTTTTGTTTTCATCAAGTGTAAATCCCTCGCCTAAAACATCATGTACATCACTTACTGCAACAAATGCATGTGGATCTACAGAATTGATAACATTTTTTAAACGGACAATTTCATTTTTACCTACTACACAATATAACACATCTAGGTTTTGCTTCGAAAATGAACCTTGACCTTTTAAAATGGTGACACCACGTTCCATTTCTTTCATAATTCTCTCTGCTATTTTATCAGGGTATTGTGAAATAATAGTTGCTCCTTTGGCAGCATAAGCTCCTTCTTGCATAAAATCAATGACTCTTGCACCAACAAATACAGCAACAAGTGTATACATGGCTTCTCTGTAAGAAAGGTAAGTAATTAATGATAAAACAATGACACATAAATCAAACATAAACATGGTTTTCCCCATACTCCAGCCAAAGTAGCGATGACATAAACGTGCAATAATATCAACGCCACCTGTTGTTCCGCCATAGCGGAAAATTGTACCTAAACCGATACCAAGAAATACCCCAGCAAATAAAGCGGCAAGTGTCAGGTCTTCATTTAGTGGCATATTAATTTGATATTTTTGAAATATCCATAGGTAGAAGGAGAGGCTTACTGTACCAATCATTGTGTAAATAAATGAGGTTCTCCCAAGTACCCGCCAACCAATAAAAAATAACGGAATATTTAATACTAAATTACTGATAGAGGGATCAATATGAAAAAGGAAAAAGAGCATTAGTGTAATACCTGTAAAACCACCTTCAGCTAGGTTGTTTTGCATATTAAAGTGAACTAAGCCGAAACCAAAGATGGCAGATCCGATTAAAATGAAAAGAATATTTTTTACACGTAAATGACCGTTCATGTAGCACCTCCAAAAAATTAATGGCGATTTACATTATAGTTGATAGAATGTCAAGGTGCAAATTTTCAAAAAATGATTACGAAATAATTGTAAATCTTTATCGTATTAGCTAACATTGAATAGAAAGTAGATGAGGTGATACAAATGGAGCAAAAGAAAATGAAAGACCTTCAACGTGAAGTGGATGAGTACATAAGCGGATTTAAAGAAGGATACTTCTCTCCATTAGCTATGATGGCTCGTATAACAGAGGAAGTTGGAGAGTTAGCGAGAGAAATTAATCACTACTATGGAGAAAAACCAAAAAAAGCCAGTGAAACAGAAAAAGCCATTGAAGAAGAACTGGGAGATGTATTATTTGTTTTAATTTGTCTAGCCAATTCTTTAAACATAGATTTAGAAACGGCACATGACATTGTAATGAAAAAGTTTAAAACAAGAGATAAAGACAGATGGACGAAAATTGAGGAATGAAGGAGTTATGAAACAATGGAACAAATCAAAATAGTTATAGCAGGTCCTCGTGGACGAATGGGAAGTGAAGCTGTAAAGCTTGTTGAGCAAACAACAAACTTTACTCTTGCTGCTGTCGTAGATCATAAGTATGAGGGGAAAAGTTTAAAAGATTTAGATGGATTTGATGTGGATGTACCAATTTATACAGATATTGATAAATGTTTTTTTGAGACGAATCCACATGTTCTTATCGATTTGACAACACCAGAAATTGGAAAGATACATACGAAGAAGGCGTTACTAAATGGGGTTAGACCTGTTGTGGGCACAACTGGCTTTTCTGAAGAGGATTTAAAAGAGCTACAGGAATTAACAGTAGAAAAAGGGATAGGTGCAATTATTGCTCCGAATTTTGCGATTGGAGCAATTTTAATGATGAAATTTTCGCAAATGGCCGCTAAATATTTCCAAGATGTCGAGATTATTGAACAGCATCACGATCAAAAGCTAGATGCACCATCTGGTACGGGTCTAAAAACGGCGGAAATGATATCTGCTGTTAGAGAAACGAAACAGCAAGGTCATCCGAACGAAAAAGAAATTCTCGCTGGTGCGCGAGGGGCGGAATATAATGGAATTCGACTTCATAGTGTACGTCTACCAGGTTTAATTGCACATCAAGAAGTTTTATTTGGTGGGGATGGACAAACATTAAAAATCCGGCATGATTCATACAACCGGGCTTCATTCATGTCAGGAGTAAAGCTTGCTGTTGAGAGCGTAATGAAGGTCGATTTACTAGTATATGGATTAGAAAATATTATCGAATAAAAGGGGGAGTTTACAATGAAAATTGCATTAATTGCACATGATAAAAAGAAAACAGACCTTGTTCAGTTTGTATTAGCATACAAGCCGATATTTGAGGAGCATGAACTTTTTGCAACAGGGACAACGGGGTTACGTATTCAGGAGGCAAGTGGTTTGAATGTCCATCGTTTTCAATCAGGTCCCCTTGGAGGAGATCAAGAAATCGGAGCACTTATTGCAAAGAATGATATGGATATGGTTATCTTTTTCCGTGATCCGTTAACTGCCCAACCACACGAACCAGATATTTCAGCATTACTTCGTCTTTGCGACGTATATTCTATTCCACTTGCAACAAATATGGGGACAGCTGAAATGTTAGTACGTGGTCTTGAGCGTGGTGACTTAAATTGGCGGGAAGTCATTCAAACGAATGATTGATAATTGAAACGGAAGTGAACCAAGGATTAAGTTTATTTTTTATGGTCTATATTAAATTATATTGTTGATTTTTAAGATAGATGTTGATTGGAGCGAATGCCTTAAGCGAAAATCAATAATAAAGTTTAACAAAACCATTTTAAAACCATGATTATTTTTAAAATGGCCAAGATTAATTTCATACTTATTTACGGGCAGTTCAAACTTTTTTAAGGAAGTTTTAAAACTGCCCGTATCGTTTATATTATGAACAACTATCCTTCTTAAAAAACTAAACGATATTTTTAAGACTGAACATAATATACATAAGAACATTAATATTTTAGCTAATAGATTATTTTGTATGATTGATATTTTTGTTTTATATAAAATAGCAGGAGCAACATAATGGGGGCAAATGGTCAATTTAAACAAAAAACTTCGATTTATCTAAAAACTTAATAAGACAAATCATTTGAAATTGGCTAATTATTTGGTCTATTATACGTGATGTAGATCATTTAAAACCTTATAAAAAAGGGAGAGAAATATGAATAATAAGCTAGACATACTCGCATTTGGTGCTCATCCAGATGATGTGGAAATTGGCATGGGGGGAACACTTGCCAAATATTCTTTTAAAAATTACAAAATCGGAATTTGTGATTTGACAAAGGCTGAACTTTCTTCAAATGGTACGGTTACAATACGTCAGGAAGAAGCAAAAAGGGCTGGTGAAATTCTTGGCATTACAACAAGAATCCAATTATCATTACCAGATCGTGGACTTTATATTACAGAAGCTGCAATACAAGAAATTGTCACAGTGATAAGGATGTATCAGCCTACTTACATATTCGTTCCTTATTTTGAAGATCGCCACCCAGATCATGGGAACTGTGCGAGATTAGTAGAGGAGGCAGTTTTCTCGTCAGGTATTGGAAAATATCGAGATACGCTGGAACAGCCGCCACATCGTGTGCAGAATGTCTTTTATTATATGATAAATGGTTTTCAAAGCCCTGATTTTGTCATTGATATTACTGAAACAATTCATAAGAAAATTGCAAGTCTTACTGCATATGAAAGTCAATTTGTTAAGGGAGATCGTTCAGTAGACACACCACTAACAAATGGATATATTGAAACAGTAGAAAGCAGAGAAAGGCTTTATGGTAAACAAGTGGGTGTTAAATATGCAGAAGGATTTAAAGCTAAACAACCACTTTTATTAAAAGAAGATTTTATTGGAGAAGCAAAATGAAAAAATTAAAGATTGGTATTACATGTTATCCATCTGTTGGTGGTTCAGGAGTTGTTGCAACAGAATTAGGAAAACTCCTTGCAGAACGAGGACATGAAATTCATTTTATTACATCTAGTTTACCTTTTCGCTTAAACAAGGTATATTGCAACATTACCTTTCATGAAGTGGAGGTAAATCAATATTCTGTCTTTAAATACCCACCATATGATTTAGCACTAGCAAGTAAAATGGCGGAAGTTGCAAAACGTGAAGAATTGGATTTATTACATGTCCATTATGCAATTCCTCATGCTATTTGTGCAATCTTAGCAAAACAAATGGTTGACGAAAATTTAAAAATAGTAACAACTCTTCATGGAACAGATATTACTGTTTTAGGGTATGATCAATCATTAACAGATTTAATACGATTTGGAATTGAATCATCTGATAAGGTAACAGCTGTATCGAATTCATTAGTAAAACAAACAAATGAACTTATTCAACCTAAAAAAGAGATTGAGACTGTTTATAATTTTATTGATGAACGAGTGTATCATAAAAGAGATGCATCCCATTTGAAAAGCCAATTCGGGATCGATATTGATGAAAAGGTTATCATCCATGTCTCTAATTTTCGCAAAGTGAAACGTGTACAGGATGTTGTTTATTCATTTCAATTAATTCAAAGAAAAATAAAGTCAAAGCTATTATTAGTTGGTGACGGTCCAGAAATGTCATTTGTCAGTAGATTAGTGAGAGAGTTAGGCCTTACAGATAAGGTGCTTTTCCTAGGCAAGCAAGATAACTTAGAGGAGCTCTATTCGTTAAGTGATCTTATGTTATTATTATCTGAAAAGGAAAGCTTCGGATTAGTGCTATTAGAAGCTATGGCTTGTGGAGTACCTTGTATCGGAACAAATGCTGGAGGAATCCCAGAAGTGATTAACGAAGGGGAAACTGGTTATATTTGTGAAATAGGTGATATAGAGGCAATAGCATTTAAAGCTATAACATTGTTACAAAATGAAAATCTCCACAAAAAAATGTCTAACTATGCGATAACCATTGCCCATGAAAACTTCCATTCGGAAAAGATTGTTTCGCAATATGAATCGTTGTATTATGAATTGCTTTCTATGGAAAAATGATGGAAGTCGCTTAAAGAAGGAGTATTAAAATGGATACACCATTTCTAAAAGCTAAACCAATATTAAAAAAATTACATGATAATGGTTACGAAGCTTTTTTCGTAGGTGGGGCAGTACGTGACTATCTTTTAAATCGAGATATTGGTGATATCGATATTGCAACTAGCGCGAAACCAGATGAGATCCAACAAATATTTAACCATACAATTGATGTTGGTGCTGAGCACGGAACGATTATTGTTCTTTTTGATAATTTACCGTACGAAGTTACTACATATCGTGCAGAATCAGGCTATGAGGATTTTAGACGTCCGAATTCTGTAACATACATAACATCATTGGAAGAAGATTTAAAACGAAGAGATTTTACAATTAATGCAATGGCAATGGATAGTCATGAAACTCTGTATGATTATTTTAATGGACGAGAAGATTTAAAAAAGCGAGTTATTCGTACAGTCGGTAAGGCATCCGAAAGATTTACAGAAGATGCACTTCGAATGCTAAGGGCGGTTCGTTTTGTAAGCCAGTTAAACTTTGCGCTTTGTCCAACTACCTTAACAGCTATAAAGGACTACGGTTATTTATTATCTAAGATTTCGATTGAAAGAAAGACAATTGAATTTGATAAATTGCTTAAAGGGACTAATTATCAAAATGCCCTTCACTTAATTGTAGATTTGAATATTCATCAATTTTTGCCTGGCTTAATTGAGAAGGAGCAAGAATTGATGAAGCTCTCTAAATACGATTTTTCCTTATTAAGAACAAAGGAAGAATTTTGGACACTGCTAACATATCTAATTAAGCCTCATTCTATCGAAGCTTTTTTAAGAGGATGGAAGCTGCCAGTCAAACTAATGAAAGAAGTACAGAGAAGAATTCAATTTATTGATATGCTTAAGGATAAGGACTGGGACGATGAACAGTTATATGATGCAGGGGATGAGCTTGCTGTGTCAGTTGAAAGACTACGTGTTGTTCTTATGGAATGGACAAACTGTCACGAACGGATACGAAAAATACAACAACGATTCGCAATGCTGCCGATTAAAGAACGAGGTGAGCTTGCAGTTACTGGTCACGACGTCATTAAAATAGTAAAACAAAATCCAGGCCCATGGGTATCAGTTGCATTAAGCAAAATTGAAAGGGCGGTTGTAACGAATAAGGTAGTTAATGAAAGAAAAGCAATAAAGGAGTGGTTATTAACATGCAATCAGGACTTCGATCGAAATTGTTAGAAGCCTTTTCAAAAGCTGATGGTGAATTTTTATCAGGTCAAAAAATTAGTGAATATATTGGCTGCTCAAGAACGGCTGTTTGGAAGCATATAGAGGACCTTAGAAAAGAGGGGTATGAGCTTGAAGCTGTTCGCAGACGTGGTTACAGAATTACAAAGAAGCCTGATAAAATAAGCAGCAATGAAATCCAGCTCGGTTTACAAACGAAAGCTATGGGGAGAAATATTCATTTTGCGGAGGAAGTAACATCTACTCAAAAAATTGCTCAAACTCTTGCAGCTGAAGGAGCACAAGAAGGGACAATTGTCGTTGCGGACAAGCAGACTAATGGAAGAGGGAGAATGGCAAGATCATGGTATTCACCGAGTGGGACAGGTATTTGGATGAGTATGATTATAAGGCCAAATATTCCGATAAATAATACACCTCAACTAACATTACTTACTGCTGTGGCAATTGTTCAAGCAATTGAGGAGGAAACAACTTTAAAGCCAGATATTAAATGGCCGAATGATATTTTAGTAAACGGTAAAAAGCTTGTAGGAATATTAACTGAGCTTCAAGCTGAGGCAGATCAGGTTCACTCGGTCATTATTGGCACAGGGATTAACGTCAATCAGCTTGAGGATCATTTTCCTGAGGAATTACGTTCAATTGCTACTTCAATCTATATCGAATCAGGCGAATTATGTGAAAGATCTAAGCTTATTCAATCAATTTTGTTGAAGTTTGAGGCTCTTTATTCTCTATATTTATCGAAAGGTTTTATACCGATTAAGCTTCTTTGGGAAAGCTATGCGATCAGTTTAAATAAAGTAATACAGGCAAGAACAATTAATGGAGTCATAGAAGGAAAAGCAATCGGCATTGATAATGATGGTGCGTTATTAATCGAAACAAATGAAAATGGAATAGAACGAATCTATTCTGCGGATATTGAAATAAAACAATGATTTTATCTATCATTTTAGAATAGTAATTAATGAAATCCTTTGTTATAATGAAAAACGGGTAGTATCTTTTTTAGAACTACACCTTATTGGAAATTGCTTTTCTAACAAAATGAATCTTCTTCATGTGATTCAAATAAAACAATGTTATGATTCTAAATTCTGCCTTGATCCATAAAGGACTAGGACGGAGGGATGAAAACTGATTAAGTATACAATAAATCCTTCTTTCTATGTCGAAAGAGGGATTTTTTTATCGTTTTCCCCTCCCCTAAAATGAATCACATAGCTAACAATTTGAAAGACATTAGACTGTGAAGCAATTTTAGGGAATAGGAAAAGCATTTCTAAATCTTTGGAGGGGAATGTATGAAAACTAGATTAGATTTTATGAAAATGAAGCATTCAGGTGAGCCGATCACGATGATTACAGCTTATGATTATCCAAGTGCAAAGCAAGCGGAAATGGCTGGAGTCGATATGATTCTTGTTGGAGATTCATTAGGTATGGTTGTATTAGGATATGATTCTACAATTCCAGTGACAGTGGATGACATGATTCACCATACAAAAGCGGTAAAACGTGGTGCAAAGGAGACATTTATTGTCACAGATATGCCATTTATGTCCTACCATTTGTCACCTGTCGATACTTTAAGAAATGCAACAAGATTAATGCAAGAAGGAGGAGCTGATTGCTTAAAGCTTGAAGGTGCCGATGGTGTTACGGATACAATTTTAGCACTGACAAATGGAGGAATTCCAGTTATTGGCCACCTAGGCTTAACACCGCAATCAGTAAACGTTCTTGGTGGGTATAAAGTTCAAGGAAAAAGTGCAAAGGCAGCTGAGAAGTTATTAGATGATGCAAAACGAGTGCAAGAAGCTGGTGCAATAGCACTTGTATTAGAATGTGTTCCACAACAACTTTCAAAAGAAATTTCGTTACAATTAGATATACCAACAATCGGAATTGGTGCAGGTCCACATACAGACGGTCAAGTATTGGTTTACCACGATTTAATTGGTTATCTGGATGGTAGAGTGCCAAAGTTTGTAAAACAATATGCTGCAATTTCTCCAACAATTGAGCAATCAATCAAGGAATACATTCGAGATGTAAAAAATCGAACATTCCCAGAAGAAAAGCATTCATTTAACATGAAAAAGGAAGAAAAAATTAATTTATATCGAGAGGTTAAGCAATGAATGTAGTTACGGCTAAGGACGAATTAAAGAGTAAAATAGCTGAATATAAAAAACAAAAAAAGTCAATTGGATTCGTGCCAACAATGGGGTTTTTACATGAAGGGCATCTAAAGCTTATTGAGGAAGCAAGAAAAGATAATGATATTGTGATTCTAAGTATTTTCGTAAATCCTTTACAGTTTGGTCCAAATGAAGATTTTGAATCATACCCGAGGGATCAGCAAAGAGATGAAGAGTTAGCAAATAGCGCGGGAGTTGATCTTGTTTTTCTACCGTCTGTTAATGAAATGTATCCGCAATCTCCAGGATATACAATCTCAGTTCAATCAAGAGTGAATGTATTGTGCGGTAAATCACGGGTTGGCCATTTTGATGGTGTTGCTACGATTTTAACAAAACTATTTCATCTTATTGAACCTAACAGAGCATATTTTGGAATGAAGGATGCCCAACAGGTCGCTGTAGTCGAAGGGTTAGTTGAAGAACTAAATTTCCCGATAGAAGTTGTACCAGTCTCTACAATAAGAGAAGCTGATGGTCTTGCAAAAAGCTCTCGAAATGTTTATTTAAATGAGGAAGAAAGACGTGAGGCTCCATCACTTTATAGAAGCTTAGTTATTGCTAAAGAGGAAATTGTAAAAGGGAATACTAATTTTGAAGAGATAAAAGTAATGATTAAAGCTTATATTACTCAAAATACAAGTGGTGTAATTGATTATATAGAAATATTAACTTATCCACAGCTCGAGGAAATCAAAGTTCCAAAAGGAAAGGTCATTTTAGCTATAGCAGTTAAATTTTCTAAAGCAAGATTAATTGATAATATTACCGTTGAAATTTAAAGGGAAAACATAAGGATGATATGGAACGATTGGAGTGATAAAATGTGTTTCGGACAATGTTAAATGCTAAAATTCATCGCGCCCGGGTAACTGAGGCAAATTTAAACTATGTAGGTAGTATTACGATTGATGAGGATATACTTGATGCGGTAGGGATGATTGCAAACGAAAAGGTTCAAATTGTAAATAATAATAACGGAGCTCGTTTTGAGACTTATATTATTCCTGGCGAAAGAGGGAGTGGGGTTATTTGCTTGAATGGCGCTGCGGCAAGACTTGTTCAAGAAGGGGATATTATTATTATTCTAACTTATACCTTAATACCCGAAGATAAAATTACGACACATAAACCAAAAATAGCCGTCATGGATGAGAATAATAAAATTATTGACATGCTTGGACATGAACCTGCTTCAACCATTTTAAGCTAATTTGGAAAAATAAGGGCTAACACTTCAAAACAATGATATAGTCACTAAAGACTATACAATGTATTGGTGTTGCCCTTATTATGTTTATTAAGATGTTTGTTTTTATCATTTTTCAAGATCGTACTAAACAAATAAATACGAACCTGAGGGTTTTGGATGAAATTATGTTATAGTAAATATATTAATAACCTAAGCAAAATATCATGCATAAAAAGCTTTACATAATTATAGGAGTGTCACAGAATGAATGAGCAACGATTTGTCGTAGTCGATTTAGAAACAACAGGAAATTCCCCTAAAAAAGGGGACAAGATTATTCAAATAGCAGCTATAGTATTAGTAAATGATCAAATTGTTGATAAATTTGTAAGTTTTGTTAACCCGTTACAAAAAATCCCACCGTTTATCGAACAATTAACAGGTATTACGAATGAGATGGTTGACAAAGCGCCAACCTTTGAGGAAATTGCCGAGAAAATTCAATCGTTGCTTACAAATTCTACATTTGTCGCTCATAATGTATATTTTGATTTATCTTTTTTACAAGAGGAATTAATAAGTTGTGGGTTGCAATTTAATGGACCTATTCTTGATACAGTTGAGCTATCACGGATTGCGTTTCCAACGAAAAAAAGTTATAAATTATCGGATTTAAGTGATGAATTTGATATGCTACATGAAAACCCGCACAGAGCTGATAGCGATGCTGAGGTCACAGCCGAACTATTTATACAAATACTCGAGAAGTTTAAGTCTTTACCGATCATTACATTGCAACAGCTTTCCCGCTTATCGAGATCATTTATTAGTGATCTCGAAGATGTATTGGAAGATATCATTGCAGAAAAATTAGTGAATATTGAAAAACAAAATCATCATCATCTTGAAATAATCAGAACATTGGCGATAAAAAACAGAAGTCAAATGGTGGAAGCAAATCAAGATATAGATGAACAGATTGGAATAGAAGAAATTATTTCACATTTTAAGAATAGTCGCGATAAATTTACTAAGGATTATATAACGTTTCGGGTTCGAGATGAACAGCTTGTAATGATGAAGGAAATATACGATGATTTCTCTTCACATCAGCATAGCCTAATTGAAGCTACAACTGGAAGCGGAAAAACTTTAGCCTATTTGGTTCCATCTATTTTGTATGCTAAAAAACAAAAACGACCAATAATCGTTAGCACCTATACAACAACATTACAAGAACAGATGCTTGATCATGACGTTCCATTTTTAGAAAAGGTAATGCCTTTTTCTTTTAATGCGACGATTCTAAAAGGTCAGAGCCATTATTTGTGCCTGCAAAAATTTGAACAAGCGTTAAAGGAACCTGAAGATAACTATGATTTCATACTAACAAAGTCACAAATCCTTATTTGGATAACAGAAACAGAAACCGGAGATGTAGATGAATTAAATCTCCCATCAGGTGGTAAAGCTCTATGGAGTCAATTACACGTTGACCATTCATCCTTTAATAAAAATCCTTTCTTTGCATATTGTTATTATCAACTTGCAAAACAAAGAGCATTAAAAGCGAATCTAATTATTACAAATCATGCTATGCTCATTTCAGATATTGTTTATGACCAAAAGATATTACCTGATTATCAAGAAATTATTATAGATGAAGCCCATCATTTTCATCTTGTTGCAAGTGAACAATTAGGAGTTAAGTTTTCTTATTTAGAAATTCATAATCTCATTAACAGGTTAGGGACAAGTCAGACAAATGGTATTTTACAAAAATTTATAAAGATGAATGAAATTAACTTCGGCAACCAAAGCCCTATATTTAAAATTGACCAACTAGTCCAAGAACTACAGGATGAGTCTCATCAGTTTTTTTCTGCCATCCATGCATTTGTTCTGTCAAAAACGAAGGATAGTTCAATTAATCGAATCTCTTATCGCTTAGAGCTGGAAATTGAAAATAATCGAACATGGAATGCAATTTTAGAACTAGCAAAAAGGGTATCGTTTCTTTTAACAGATATTGTTAAAATAATGAATAAGTCATTACAAGTTCACATGAAAGAATCAGACCTTTCAATTAAAGATAAGATAATTCTTGAGGATTATAAAGCAATGATTTTGCGGATTAACGAATATAAGGATAAGCTAAATGCGATCCTTTTTTCACAATCTGATTCAACTGTTTCGTGGATTGAAATTGATTCTAAAGGGGCTAAAAATGCTGCATCCATTTATTCTCAGCCATTAGATATTTCGGAATTTTTAGCTGATCATTTCTTTGCAAATAAAAAAAGTGCAATACTCACTTCTGCAACGTTAGCAGTTAAACATTCATTTTCATATATGACTGATGCTGTTGGACTAACTGATTTTTATCCAAAACAATTACAATTGAAGTCACCCTTTAATTATAAAAAACAGGTTAAGCTATTTATTCCAACAGATATGCCGCATGTTAATGAGGTGTCACTTGATGATTTTTCTGAAGCAATTGCAGCTAATATAGGAAGTGTTGCACAAATAACAGACGGGAAAATATTAGCCTTATTTACATCCTATGAAATGTTAAAAAAAACGTATCAATTGCTAAAAGAGGATGAAACATTAGAGGATTTTATGATTCTCGGACAAGGAACAGGTAGTGGAAGTCGTTTGCGATTGACAAAGAATTTTAAGCAATTCGACAAAGCCATTTTATTAGGAACAAACAGCTTTTGGGAGGGCGTTGATTTTCCTGGTGAAGAGCTTACAGCATTAATGATTGTTCGTCTTCCTTTTGCATCCCCTGATAATCCGATTGTTGCGGCAAAATCTGAGCAGTTTAAAAGACAGGGTAAAAATGCATTTTACGATTATTCACTTCCCGAAGCGATTCTACGGTTTAAACAAGGATTTGGAAGATTAATTCGAAGTGAGGATGATCGAGGGATATTATTTGTTTTAGATCATCGTATCATAACAACAAAGTATGGGAAGGACTTTTTAAGCTCTATTCCAGAACTTGAAATTGAAAAAAATCCGATGCATCTTTTGACACATTCAATCGAGAAATGGATGAATCGTGATTAAAGCATGAAAACGCCTTTTCACCGTTAAAAAATGGCTGATTCAAAACTTGAATCAGCCTTAAATGGTGTGAGTTAGGAGAAAATTTATCATCATGTTAAAGTGTTAACACCTGTTAAAATGGATTAAGATACAACATTAGATGCCGTTGTAATGTTATTGTGTCCAGACAAAACAGACATATTAGTTACAATATTTGTTTCAAGTAGGAGGAATTTGTAGTGCAGAGTAAAATTGAGGTTATTTCAACTGTTACAGTTGAACATTCAGAAGATTTATATAAGATTGTTGATTTGTTAAATCGCACGTTAAAAAGAGAGGATCTAATGTTCGGATTAGCTCTCGACCAGCAAGATCAAAATAAAGCTGTATTTACCATTTATCGTACGTAAGGAAGTTGATTTAATATGGGAAAAAAAACGATCATTACATTAATTGTTTCTGTTGTTGTCTTAATAGGTGTGATCATTTTGTTTACGAATATATATCAAACAGCAAGAAACCAATATGAAGAGGGACATCAAAAATCAAAAGAATTTGTACTATCTAATAAAGATTTGGATGTAAAGTCAATTGATACAATTGAAACTTATAATGGTGAAAAGAAGTATCATGTAATGTCTGGAAAAAACGCAAAAAATGAAAAAATTTATGTTTGGGTACCTCAAGAAGAAAAAAATAATAAGCCCACTATTAAAAAGCAATCAGAAGGAATAACTGAAAAAGAAGCGATTGCAGAAGTTAATTCAGAAAAGAATCCTGAAAAAATAGTGGCTGTCACATTAGGGATGGATGAAGGAATTCCTATTTGGGAAGTAAAGTATATAGATAAATCAGACAGGTACAATTTTGATTACGTTAATTTTAATAATGGGGATATTATTAAACATATGGCGATAAAAAATGAAAAGGATTCATAAAAAAATTATATAAAAATAATAAAGAATATGTATGTTTAATCGGTTTATCATTGCTACAAAAAATGAAAAAAAGTATAATAAAAGCTGATTAGTACATAATTGATTAGACATCGGAGTTTTGGAGGGAAAGTGTTAGTGAAAACAACAATTGCAGAAGTAGGAAAATATGTTGGACAAGAAGTCAGAATTGGTGCTTGGCTTGCAAATAAACGTTCTAGCGGTAAGATTGCCTTTTTACAGTTAAGAGATGGCACAGGGTTTATTCAAGGTGTTGTTGTAAAAGAGGAAGTAGAAGAAGCGATTTTCCAAAAAGCTAAATCAATCACACAAGAAACTTCTTTATATGTGACAGGTACGGTAAGAGAGGATACTCGTTCACCATTTGGATATGAACTAGGTGTAACAAATGTAGAAGTAATTTCAGAATCAACTGATTACCCAATAACTCCTAAAGAGCATGGTACTGAATTTTTAATGGATCACCGTCATTTATGGTTGCGTTCTAAGCGACAACATGCAGTGATGAAAATTAGAAATGAAATCATTAGAGCTACATATGAATTTTTCAATAATGAAGGATTTGTAAAGGTGGATCCACCAATTCTTACAGGAAGTGCACCAGAGGGAACATCAGAATTATTCCATACGAAATATTTTGATGAAGATGCATACCTTTCTCAAAGCGGGCAGTTATATATGGAGGCTGCTGCAATGGCACTTGGTAAAGTATTTTCCTTTGGTCCAACATTTAGAGCTGAGAAATCAAAAACACGTCGTCATTTAATTGAATTTTGGATGATCGAGCCAGAGATGGCATTTTATCAATTTGAGGATAACTTACAAGTACAGGAAGCATATGTTTCATTTATTGTGCAAAATGTACTAAAAAATTGCAAGCTGGAATTGAATACTCTTGGAAGAGATATTTCAAAGTTAGAGAAAATTACAGCTCCATTCCCAAGAATCACATATGATGAAGCAATAACGTTCTTAAATGAAAAAGGATTTAATGATATTAAATGGGGAGATGACTTCGGAGCTCCACATGAAACAGCAATAGCTGAAGCTTATGATAAGCCAGTATTTATTACACATTACCCAACAAGCTTAAAGCCATTTTATATGCAGCCAGATCCAAATAGAGAAGATGTTGTTTTATGTGCAGATTTAATTGCTCCTGAAGGATATGGAGAAATTATTGGAGGTTCTGAACGTATTCATGATGTCGGATTATTAAAGCAGCGTATTGAGGAGCATCAATTAGATGAGAAGGCATATGAGTGGTATTTAGACTTAAGAAAGTATGGTTCAGTCCCTCACTCAGGCTTTGGATTAGGTCTTGAGCGTACTGTTGCATGGATTAGCGGGGTAGAACATGTAAGAGAAACGATTCCATTCCCACGTTTATTAAATCGATTATATCCATAATAATTTATGTATAAAGGTTGTTTCAATTAACTTACAATTGAAGCAGCCTTTTTATATGGTTTATAGCAGGAGAAAAATAAGCATATTCAACTAATTCGATTTTATTGATTAATATTACTATTGTTTATTAGTCATCTTTCGTTCAGTTGCCAAAAACAACCGAGGCTGATTATGTTCAATGTTTCGTCCTGACATGTTATACTTACAATTGAGGTGTGTTTGATGAATAAGGAACAATTTATTTATTTACAGGAAACAGGAAATGTATCAATTCCTGTTATTTTATTTCAACATTATTCGAAGTTAGGCTTAAATGAAGAAGAACTAATGGTGCTTTTACAAGTGCAACAATTTAAGCAAATGGGAAATCAATTTCCTACGCCGACAGAGCTTTCAGAACACATGTCAATCTCCACTTCTACTTGTACCTCGATCTTAAGAAGTTTAATTCAAAGAGGATTTTTATCAATTGAAGAGTGTGAAGAAAATACGATTCTATTTGAAAATTACTCCTTAAAACCATTATGGGACAAACTTTATACCTTTTTATCGCAGGAAAAAAATCGAGAAAAAAACAAAGAAGCTGACGAAAATTTATATACAATATTTGAGAATGAATTCGGTCGACCTTTATCACCAATTGAGTGTGAAACATTAGCGATATGGCTTGATCAGGAGGATTATGACCCAATTATTATCAAAGCGGCACTAAGGGAGTCTGTTATGTCAGGTAAGCTTAATTTTCGATATATCGATAGGATTCTGTTTGAATGGAAAAAGAATGGAATTAGAACGATAGAACAGGCGCGAAATCATTCGAAAAAATTTAGGCAGCATCAAGCGAATAATAGCTCTGTTCAGCAAAATCAAGAGGAATATAAAAGGAAAGTACCATTTTATAATTGGCTTGAGAGCTAGAGATAGCTCTTTTTTGTGTACGCAAATAGATTGTTTTTTATTCGATACTATAAAAAGAAGGTGAAATAATGCTAACTAAAGTACAAATTCGAGAATGCTTAGATACATTTGCTGAAATGTTCCCAGATGCACATTGTGAATTAGTTCATGAAAATCCTTTTGAGCTTGTCATTGCTGTTGCACTTTCAGCACAATGTACGGATGCACTTGTTAATAAGGTAACAAAAAACCTATTTAAAAAATATAAAAAACCAGAAGATTATTTAGCTGTTTCATTAGAAGAATTACAGTCAGATATTAAGTCAATTGGTTTATATCGGAATAAGGCGAAAAACATAAGAAGCCTTTGTGAAACATTAATTGAAAAATATAATGGTGAAGTACCAAGAGAGCATGAAGAATTAACTAAATTAGCTGGAGTTGGGAGAAAAACAGCAAATGTAGTTGTTTCGGTTGCATTTGGAGTACCAGCGATAGCAGTAGATACACATGTTGAAAGGGTAAGCAAACGATTAGGAATTTGTCGCTGGAAGGACTCTGTACTTGAGGTAGAGAAAACACTCATGCGGAAAATCCCTAAAGATGAATGGTCACAAACACATCATCGTTTGATTTTCTTCGGGCGATACCATTGTAAGGCACAATCTCCAAAGTGCGATATTTGTCCGTTGCTTCATCTTTGTCGGGAAGGGCAAAAAAGAATGAAAAAGGAAAAAAAACATGCTTGAAAATGATCAGCAAAAGAAATATGATATTCCTGTTTCATTTCGTTACGATCCTTTTTTTAAAAATAGAGAGACATTTCTGGACTATTCTTGTTTGAATATTTCAGAAACGATTGATCATGAACCTTTTTACTATGACATGTTAGTCCTTCAATCTCAGCAAGAAAAGCCTTGGGAATCACCTAATAAATATGTTCCGCTACTATTTGAAAAATGGAAACAACGAGTACCGGAAATAAACAATGCTTTTGCAAAAAGGAAAATAAATGCAGAAACAAATGAATTAATGATTCATTGTATTTCTTTATTTATCATTAGCCTTTATTGGTCTAATAATAGTTCTGTAAAAAGCTTAAATATAGAAGATGCGAATATATTAAAGAATAAAATTAAGCCAATCAACGTTGAAGAGCGGCTCTTATTTATTATTAAAAACTATACAAAATTTCACTCATTTAGCCAATTAAAACAATTGTTTATCGAACATGAAAAAGCATTTTATAAGAAAGCAGCAATAGACAAGCTTAAAAATAGATAATCTATGCAAAAGAAAAAGGATTACTAATGCTAAAGTAATCCTTTTTCTCTACTAATTTATTCCTCTTCTTTACGACCATCATCCTGAGGTGGTGTAGTTACATCCTGAGAAGGCTGTTGATTAGGGTTCGTTGTTTGATCATCATTTTCGTCAGGTACAGTTACGTTCGGTTCTTCCCCAGTATTACCTGTGTCTCCTGTATTTCCTGTATTGTTATTACTGCCATTATTTCCGTTACCATTACCATTTGTATCGTTACCGCCATTATTTCCGTTACCACTACCATTTGTACCATTTCCGTTATTTCCTGAATTATCCCCATTGTTATTTCCATTGTTATTACCGTTGTTACCATTATTGTCTTGATTATTATCCTGATTTGGATTTTCCTCATCGGTAGTGTCATCTGGCTCTTCTTCGTCTAACGGAAGCTCAGGTACTTCTTCTTCAAGTTTAGGTACTTGAATTTTTGTTGCGGCAGCACTACTACGAGCACCGTCACTTACAGCTACAACTTGGAATGAGTAAACAGAACCAGGTTTTACATCAACTACTGTATAGCTTAAATCTCCCGAATTACTAACAACCTGATAGGAGCCGTTATCGATAGATTGTTTTACTTCAAAGGTAACATCGGAGTCTGATTTGTAATTCCAATTAATTGTAATCGAATTTGATTCTTGATCATAATTAACATTTAAGCCTGATGGCTTAGCAAGTTTATTGTATTTTTTAGATTTTTTACTTGGCTCATAACCTTTTACAAAATATTCATAAAGCTTTTGGCTTTCAGGCGTATAATCACTTGCTAGAACAGGTTCCATATGACCTTTTTCAACAGCATGTTGAACGACACTACTCGGTTGTTCAAAATCAGATGTATCACCTGCAGCTACTTCCTCAAAAACTTCTTTGAATAAGGCTTTTGCTAAATCCTGATCATCAGAATCTAAATAAACCTTTTCACCTTCTTTAAATTCACTATAACCAGTCCAAACAGCGGCAGTATAATTAGGGTTATAACCGACAAACCATGCATCCTTTGCTGCTCTTGAAGGAATATCATATTTTTCCTTTTCTTCAGGAGTAAAGTTTGTTGTCCCTGTTTTACCAGCTATATTTACATTATCAATTCTGGCTGCCTTACCTGTACCATACTTAACAACTGACTTCATCATATCTGTTACCATAAACGCAGTATAATCACTCATTGCAGCTTTTGGTTCAGGCTCTAAGCTAATCTCAGTTCCATCACTTAAAACAATTTTTTTCACGGCATGTGGCTCGTTATAAATCCCATTATTACCAAATGCGCTAAATGCACCAGCCATTTGAAGAGGAGAGACACCTTTATCAAATCCACCAATCGAATAAGACTCTACAATTCCATCAACAGGAATCCCTAAACCTTCTGCAAATTCTTGTGCTTTTTCTGCCCCAACCTCTTGAAATGCTTTTAATGCAGGAATGTTTCGAGAATATGCTAATGCGTCCCGTATTGACATTTGCCCTTTATAGCTACGGTCCCAGTTATTAATAGGTGTTCCATCACTATATGTGTAAGGCTCATCTCTTACTTGTTCATATGTCGACCATTTTTTATATTCAATAACAGGTCCGTAATCTAATACAGGCTTTATCGTAGATCCTGGTTGTCGTTTAGCATCTGTTGCATAGTTGAAACCACCAACAGGTTGGTTGCGTCCGCCACCAATTGCGCGAATTTCACCTGTTTTCGTATCGATTAACGAGATTCCTGCCTGTAATTTATCATCAGGATAATCCATAGAATCTCCATTTAAAACTTCTTCAACTTTTTGTTGGGCATCTGGATCAAGCGTTGTATAAATTTTTAACCCTGCTGTTCCAGCGTCAATATCTGTCTTTTCTTTAACTTCTTCAATAACCTCTTCAACAAAAGCGTGATATGGATTTGCCTTTTCTTCAGGCTTTACAAGTGTCGATTGGACAGGAATCTTTTTTGCTTCCTCTGCCTCAGCCTCTGAAATATATCCATGCTTGGCCATTAAGTTTAATACGGTGTTCCGACGCTTTTCAGCACTTTCCGGATTCGTTCTAGGGTTATAATTGTTAGGACTTTGTGGCATACCTGCAATCATTGCCGCTTCATGTAATTCAAGTTTACTTAAATCAGTTTCTCCATAAAATGATTCAGCTGCTTTTGCGACACCGTAAATGTTTCCAGGAAAATAAATTTTGTTTAAATACATTTCAAGAATTTCTTGTTTTGAATATTTTCTCTCTAATTGGAATGCTAACCAAATTTCCTGTACCTTACGAGTTATTGTTTTGTCTGTTGTTAGGATGGAGTTTTTAATAACCTGTTGGGTAATTGTACTACCACCCTCAGCACCAAAGCCTTCTTTAACGTTAGCGACAAATGCGCCGCCAATTCGAATGAAATCAACTCCATTATGATCAAAAAAGCGTGCGTCCTCTGTTGCTAAAACAGCATTTCTTAAAACTTCAGGTATTTCTTCATATGGGACATATGTTCGCTTCACTGAACCAATTTCAGTAATTTCTTTACCATCTATATCATATAAGGTTGATGAAAAAGAATCCTTTAATTTCTTTTCATCTAATGATGGCGCACCAGCGACGATAGCTGCAAATGTAATTCCACCACCGACCATTCCGATAATTCCTATAACGAGAAGCGTTAAGAGAATTTTTTTCCATAGGGGTGCTGATTTATGTGTTTTTTTCTTTTTTCCTTTTGGTGATTGTTGAGTTTGTTGTCGTTTTCGTTCTTGACGACTTTTATATTGCTCTGACATGTTACTACCAACCTTTCATAATAGGCTTACCAAAATATAGCAGGGGAAATGAACCTGCTAAAATTATTTTATCTTAAAAATATAGTTTATCTATAATCTTAAGATAGTCAATCCTTGCTTGATAGCCTAAAGGAATTTTATATGCCAATTCAGCAATTTCTTTCATCGAAATTGACTTTCTGCCACCAGCTGATTGGCGTTCCCAAAATGTTAATAAATGTGTAGCCTCCAAAAAATAATATTGATTAAAGGCAGATAAAATGACAAAGCTTATTCCGCCATGATGCAAAATATTTTTCATATGCTCAATTTGATGCTCATGGAAGTTTTGCAGAGGAAAGGAAGTTTTATTTTTTGTTTCCTTTGCCTCAAAGTCAATATATTTGCCTTTATAAATACCATTATAGTCTGTTGTTGAGCTTTGTTTAAAATAAGCCTCTTTTATTACTGCAGCACTTCTCCTTGGATAATCTACATGGACTATTTGAACAGGAGTAGGCTTTTTATGTATGACAGCTATCTGGTTTTCTAAATAATATTTATTTGTTTCATTTAAATCCTCTTCAAGTGTCATACCACGATTACTATATGTGATGGACTGTTGTTTATTTTCTTTTATTTGTTTATCTGGTTTATAAGGCTTTCCGTTAGGATAACGAAAAATCATTTTGTACCTCCTCCTCGAAACTACTACCTATCATACCAAAAATATTGAAAAAGTATTGTTAAAAAAGTTTCAAATTTGTTAATGTGTACAATTTATCCGATTAGGAGACGATAGTGAAAGAGGTGGAACAATGGATGTATTTAAACAATTTATCGATGATCAAGAAAAAAAAATCATCACATCTATAGTTAATACGACAAGAAAAAAAAATTATGACAATATTTCAAGAACGAATGCGTATCAAGACTTTTATTATCTTCATCCCGAAATTCAATGGTCTTTCCTAGCCAGTATGGTTTCAAGAAATGCTGGCTGGAGCATGACAGACCTTCAAGGGAAATGGTTCCGAAAAGCGTTAAATTTACAGCAAAGAAATTTACTTTTTATGACATATGAACGGGCAAATTGGCTTATTTTCCAAGATGCATATCCACAATTATTACTATATAAATGGTCTAAAAGAATCAAGAAGCCACTTTTTCATTTATTAAATGCCTTTCATGTTTCTAGATTTATGGAAATGGAATGGAACCATTTTTGGAATAACCAAGATGAAAATAGATTAATGATAGCCTTAATCATTAACGAACAAAATGTGATTCAAAAGCCTGTTATTGAAAATAAACAATATCACCATCTTGTTTTTAATTCCCTTCCATTTAAAATGCAAGATTTATTACATTTCAGTTCTGTTGTGTTTCCGATTTTGTCGGGTAAATTATTTGGCTTTTCAGCAGTTCGCTTTCAACACTTATCAACTAGAATAGAGTTAGGGAAGAGATTAGCATGGCTCCTTTTTCATTCAGGACTTTTTGACCATTTTTCCCTCTTTTCGAAAACAGTCACACATACAGGGTCAAGATATGATTATGAAAAATTTTTGCCAGGTAATCGTATAAGAGAAACACCATTATTACGAACCGTTTATCCAATCGTTTCACATACAATAGACGAAAAAAGAGAAGATTGGTTTCACGGTCAAAACACAAAAAGATGGTTTAAAGAAGGAAAAATCCCAAATAACTTTGAAATTACAGCATGGTATCAAAAGAAACAGAATCAACTGCATCTCCTCAGTTTACTTCAAGAATACAAAATGAAATAAAGTTATTATCTACTTACGATTCCTTTTACGATGAAAATGTTCTGAAAATGAAAAAGTCAGACTCTAACCTTTGCTGAAATGACTAGCAAATGATTAGTGACTGACTTTTCTTCATTATTAAGTAGACGGACGATTAGGACCATTCAATTTTTTATCGCCTGTATTCCGAGCTTTTTCTTCAGTAGCTTGTTGCTTCTCGCTATTTTTTTTAGCCATGTCTCGCACCTCCTATTAATAGTGTCTACATTTTCCTTTTTTCCATTCAGGTCGAAGGAAAATGTCGAAGATTGTTTGTTTTTACTTTCTTTGGCGAATGAAAACTAGTTTTGTCAAGCTTGAAGGGAGATAAAAATAATGAGCGAATGACTATATGTATAAGGAGGGAGAAAAATGAAAAAAATCATTGAAAAGACGGTAATTGAGGCAAAACTGGAAGAGTTGGAAAGAGAACTACTGTCACTTGAACAAGTCTTTATGGATAAGGTTGAAAGTGAAAAGGTTGGTATTCAACTACAAAATGATGCTTATCAAATCAATCGGAAGTTAGATAACATGATTTCCCGAATCGATGCTAAAGAATTACCAGTTAAAGATAATGGATTTAAACCATCTCCTGCTTCTTGTTTTCCGATTGTAGCAACTAATATGTAATATTATTCGGAACGTGATATGATGAAGGCAGAGGTGAAGCAAGATGAACTTAGAAATGATTTCAAAGAACCTTCTGCATGCAATTGATGAATGTAAAGAGAGATTTGAACTAATAAAACAAAAGCCGGAAAAAACAGAAGAATTGTTCTACAATAAAGTAAAGCCAACATTTGAAACGGTTTCAGACCTAACAGCAAAATGGAAACCATTGGCTGATGATTGGATTGTTAAAACAAATCCAAAATATATACATTTAACTCAAATAGAATCGACAGTTGAAAATATCGAGCAAATCATTTTACAATCCTATTATAAAGATATTAATAACCAACGATTTTATAATTTATATAATTCTGTTGAATATATTCTTAAAACGATGCTTACAGAGTTACACAACGACATTTAATTCATTTATTCTATTTTTGAATAAACAATAGCTTTAAAGGCAAGAAGCATTCGCCAACGAGAATACTTCTTGCTGCTTATTGAATTAATTTTTTTCAACCTTATAAGAAACTGGACGGTTATTTTCAGTTGCTACTGGCTCAATTGCATATTCAACTAATTCTTCTGTTTTTCTTGCGACGTTTTGACCTCGTTTAGAAATGGTAGGTTTGTGTCCTTTTTCCATATGATCAAAATGTTTTCCTCTAGACATATTTAAACCCTCCTTTTCATGTATTTTTGCTTACAAAATAGTAGAACATCTCACCAATTAGGCAAATTAGTCATAAAATACCTATAAATCACGGTATTGCTAAAATGTAGGAGGAGTAAAAATGCATGGTCACAATCATTACCAACATAATGGGCATTGGTTAGGTCATGGTGAATATTATCGACCGTTACAGCCGTTTAATTTATTTTCTTCACCTTTTCATTCACTGCACCAACCTTATTATCAGCAACAAAATTTTCAACCAATGCAACCACCATATCAACCAATGCAACCTAATTATTTCCAGGATGGAACAAGTGGAATGGTTAACAATTCCTTCATAAATTCACCTTACGTAGCACCATATCCGAAGCCAACTCCATTACTAAAACAACAGCCATCAGGTTTGAATACAATAATGTCTCAGTTTAAAAAATCTGATGGGCAATTAGATTTAAATAAAATGATTGATACAGCTGGACAAATGATGAATGCTGTTAATCAAATGGGTGGGCTATTTAAAGGAGTAACATCCATCTTTAAATAGTTGTGTATTAAAAAGAGCAAAGGTATTTAATTGCTTTGCTCTTTTTAAAATCGCAAAATGGAAATTAGATTAACAGCTCGTACACTTCATTAAGTTGATTACCTCTAATAAAATCCTGGTTATGAAACGCATATTTAATTTCTTCAGGCAGGACTCTGTTTAAAAAATGAATTTCTGCATCATCTAAAACCTGGACAAACTCCATTTCGGATTTATAGTCTCTTCTGGATAATTTAGAAAAGATTCGCTGACAAACTGAGCTATCGTCATAATTAGAAATGGCCTCTTTTAAATAATCTAGTGTAAAATCCATGAACATTCAGTCCTTAAAAAAATTTTTGAATTCATTGGATGGTGTTTGATCGTTCTGTGAATATGGATTTTCGCTTGTCACACTATCAGCATCAAGGTTTGTTTTGATGACAAGAGTTGGTGAATGTGAAGGTTCAGCAATGATCCGATCTTCTAATTCATGAAAATCAGGTAGGTTTATCTTTTTTTCTTTCATGTAAACACCTCCTATATGTATTGTTTCATCCAATTAATGATTTCTCTCAAGTTAATAATTGGATTTTTCATTAAGCATAATGAAGATCAATTGTGAAAAAATAAAAATGAGGTGAAACTGATGAAGAGAAAAGAACGTCTAAAAAAGGGGTTCAATGAAATCACAGCTTCTGCAAAGGATTTGCAAAGGGATCCAACTCCTGAGGATAATCCGAAATATGGGAGCAAATCACATAAAAATAGCTAAAAAAGGAATTGAAAAACCAGAAAGCTCCAAGATATACAATAAGCTATCTGGTTCTTCATCCTTTAGGTATTACAGACTTTTGTATGCGATAATACGTATTTAAGGATTTATTAAGAGAAATTTTATATAATAGTTTATTGTAATTCTTCATTTATTTCTATTTGTTTTGTCTTTTTAGGTAGTGTCACTAAAAGTGAGCCTTCTTTGAATGAAGTTTTAATTTCGTTTTCATTTACTACATATGGCAGTAATATCGTTCGAGAAATACTATCCTGTGAGGTAAAGCTTCGGAACGTAGAAGAATTTTCATTATATTCTTTAAGTTCTTCACGGTTTGTAATCGTTAGTGTTAAATATTGTTGATAAAGTTCTAGCTTTATTTGTTCTTTTTTAACCGGTGGAAATTTCAAGTCGATATGATAGTTTTTATCTGTTTCGTATGAGCGTACATGTATATGATGATGTGGGAAAGTTTCAAGTAGTATCGAGTCAACATTATTCATAAATTGCTTTATTGGGTCTGAACGAAAAAAATGATCAACAATTTGAAAAAAGTCAATTGAGTCATTGAGCTCATTCGATTTGTTTTGCAGAAATTTATCTTTTTTGCTCATGATTTTCATCCTTCCTTTACATACTTTGTCAAATTATTATATGAAATGAACAAAAAAAGGTTTATGTCCCTAAAAAGATGTTAGTATATCACTTTGAGTTTGAAACTGTTTGGTTTTCTTCATACATAAATGTCTATAGATCTTATTAAACAGCTAAGTTTTAAGAATAACGTATAAGAGGAGTCGTACTATGTTAAAGTCATTATTTGGAAAAAAACAAAGGGTAGAGGAGGAGAAAATAGTCGCCCCTTTATCAGGAAAATTAGTTAGACTTGAAGATGTGCCTGATCCTGTTTTCTCACAAAAATTAATGGGGGATGGAATGGCAATTGAACCATCTGAGAATCTTGTAATTGCACCATTTGCTGGTCAAGTAATTCAAGTATTTCATACAAAACATGCCATAGGATTACGTTCCCGATTAGGAGTTGAATTGTTAATTCATATTGGCCTTGAGACAGTAAATTTGAGCGGTGAAGGATTTACCCCTTTAGTAAAAGAAGGGCAAAAGGTTAAAGTCGGTGATCCTTTAATGGAAATAGATCTTACGCTTATTCGTGATCGAGCAGCAAGTACGATTACACCAATCGTTATAACAAATAGTGATAGTATCGCTTATATTAAAAAGTCAGAACCTGATATTGTTAAAAAAGGTGAATCACCAATAATAGAAGTAAAGCTTAAGTGAAAATCAAAATCACTATAAATTAAAAAATAAAGTAATAATGGAAGTTTTAAAAATATTTGCTTCATTTCGATGAGTTCATAGCTTACTCAATTGGAATGAAGTTTTTCTTTATTTACGAACGTTTATTCGGTACAATAAAGCATGAATTACTATATAAACGAGTTTTATTAATTTATAAGTGGTGATTTTTTCTACGACTGAGAGAAAAAATGTCATGAATTGAATGTCGAGATAAGTGAGGTATCTAAAATGGAATTTCGGAAATCCTTATCAAACCTTGTAGACACATTGAAGCAAAATAAAGAATTTAGCAAACAAATTGTTCATTGGCATACAATTCCTCCAAAAGATGCAAAAACGGTAGAAATGCCAAAAGATATCGACGAGCGTTTAAAGCAAGCATTGATAAAAAGAGGGATTTCACAGTTATATACACATCAATTTGATGCATATCGGTTAGCAAAAGATGGAGCGAACTTAGTTGCTGTTACTCCCACAGCATCAGGAAAAACAATATGCTACAATTTACCATTATTACAAAAGATTATAGAGGATGATACAAGTCGTGCACTATATTTATTTCCTACTAAGGCATTAGCACAAGATCAAAAATCCGAATTAAATGAAATCATTTCAGAAATGGGTGTTCAAGTAAATTCATATACTTATGATGGTGATACGTCACCATCAATTCGCCAAAAGGTAAGAAAAGCAGGTCACATTGTTATAACGAATCCTGATATGTTACATTCGGCAATTTTACCTCATCATACAAAATGGGTTTCTCTTTTTGAAAATATAAAATATGTTGTAATTGATGAGCTTCATATATATCGAGGAATCTTCGGGAGTCATGTTGCAAATGTTATCCGAAGATTAAAACGAATTTGTCAATTTTATGGAAGTAATCCACAATTTATTTGTACATCTGCCACAATTGCAAATCCTAAGGAATTGGCTGAAACGTTAACAGGAGAAAAAATGGAGCTTATCGCTAATAACGGCGCACCTTCAAGTAAGAAGCATTTTATCTTTTATAATCCGCCAATTGTCAATAAACCATTAAATATAAGAAAAAGTGCAACTTTGGAAGTTAGACGTTTAGCAGGATATTTTTTGAAGCATAAAATTCAAACGATTGTTTTCGCTAGAAGTCGTGTACGAGTCGAGATTATTTTAACTTATCTTAAAGAGTTAATTAAAAACCAGCTAACACATAAATCGATTCGTGGATATCGCGGGGGCTATTTGCCTAAACAGCGAAGAGAAATCGAACAAGGGTTAAGAAATGGTGAGATTTTAGGTGTAGTAAGTACGAATGCTTTAGAGCTAGGAGTAGATATCGGACAATTACAAGTTTGCATAATGACTGGTTATCCCGGGACAATTGCGAGTGCTTGGCAACAGGCAGGTAGGGCTGGTAGAAGACAAGGAGAAGCAGTTATTATTATGGTGGCAAGTTCTAGTCCACTTGATCAATATATTATTCAGCATCCTGACTATTTTCTCGAGCAAAACCCCGAGACGGCTGTAATTAATCCAAATAATCTTGTTGTTTTAGTTGACCATTTAAAGTGTGCAGCTTTTGAACTTCCTTTTAAAGAAGATGATACATTTGATGGCTTGGAGCTTAATGATATTTTACAGTTTTTAGCGGAGGAAAGGGTATTACATTATAACGAAGATACTTATTATTGGATGAACGATTCCTTTCCAGCACATAATATTAGCTTGCGATCGGCTTCACAGGAAAATGTTGTAATTATAGATCAGTCAGATATTGCGAATGTAAAGGTCATTGGTGAAATGGATCGGTTTAGTTCAATGACACTCCTGCATGATGAAGCGATATATTTACATCAAGGTGTGCAATATCAAGTAGAAAAACTAGACTGGGAAGAAAAAAAGGCTTTTGTTCGTGAAGTGGATGTCGATTATTTTACAGATGCGAATTTAGCTGTTCAGCTAAAAGTATTAGAAGAAGACCTTCATGAAGACCATAATCATGTTGAATTAGGGTTTGGCGATGTAACAGTACAGGCTATGGCAACAATTTTTAAGAAAATTAAATTTGATACGCATGAAAATATCGGCTCAGGTCCTATACACCTGCCAGAAGAAGAGCTCCATACAAACGCCGCATGGATAAGTATAAACGATTCGTTGAAAAGTGAATTACCTGAGAAACGATTAGAGGAAGCATTAATATCTGTTGCCCATTTGTTTCAACATATTGCTCCATTAAAAGTAATGTGTGACCCATCTGATCTCCATGTCGTTGCACAAATTAAATCTGTCCACAATCAGAAACCGACGATTTTTCTATATGATAGATATCCAGGAGGGGTAGGGTTAGCGAAAAAAATCTTTGAAACGATGAATATAATCGTTTTAGAGGCGATCTCATTACTATCTGATTGTCCATGTAAAGAGGGGTGTCCTTCTTGTATAGGAACGGAAACAAGTACTGATTCAATTAAAAGAGATACACTTTCTCTTTTGCAACAGTTAACATGATTTGAAAAATTTTCAAAAAAGACTTTATAGTGAAATTTTTCACTGTGAATATATTAGATAAGTTGTTGCTTGTCATTAGTATACTAGACTTCTGCTGAAAGAGGGATAGACTCACCGCCACCCCGAGGTTACACTAATAAAAAGCAACAAACATACAATACAGCCTTGTATCAAGAAAATAATAAAAAATTTAATCTACTAGTTACAATGATAAGTTTTCCAGGAATGAGATGTTTAAAGGGATGAAATAAATGTCGTTATTAAATAAATTAAATCGAATGAAACAGCATATCGTTAGAGAAGAAGCACCATCATCTCTTCAAAAAGAAAGTGAAAAATCTATTGCTAATGAAGCTATATGGGATGAGTATGACACGAAAATCTTTACTTATGATGGACAATATTGCTTTATTAGAGAAATTACGTATCCTTTAACCTTTCAGCACGGTAAATATCAACTAGGTGAATTCCATCGCATTGTTCAGATGTGGAACGAATCTCAATCAACTCATCCATTGTCATGTAAGGGGCATCAAGCAAATGAATTGTTCTTCTTTGACACGGAAACAACTGGTCTTGGTGGTGGTGTAGGGAATACGATATTTTTATTAGGTCAAGCACAAGTGTTTCATGATCGAGTTGTAGTTAAACAGCATTTGCTGCCAAATCCGGGAAATGAAGTTGCGTTATACCAAAGTTTCTTAAATGGGATAAATAGTAAAACGCTTGTAACATATAATGGTAAAGCTTTTGATTGGCCACAGGTAAAAACAAGACATACTCTCATAAGAGAATCCGTACCAAGTCTCCCGCCATTTGGGCATTTTGATTTATTTCATGCTGCAAGGAGACTTTGGAAAAAAGAAATGGATTCTGTAAAACTTGCGAATGTTGAAAAAATCATCCTCGATATTCATCGTAAGGATGATGTACCAGGATATTTAGCACCAATGATATATTTTCAATTTGTGAAGCAGCAGCAACCAGAAATCATAATGGGTGTCTTGAAGCATAATGAAATTGATGTATTATCACTTATTACCCTTTATATTGATGTTTCCTTAAAACTATTAGACACAACAGTTGAAGCAAATGAAGAGGAACATTATGAAATTGCGCGATGGTTGGACTATATTGGTGACGGACAATCAGCGATGAATGCTTATCAAACGTTAATGGAGAAAGGAACACGTAATGAGGGAAGTGCGAAATACCAAGTTGCGCTTCATTATAAGAAAAATAAAAATTGGGACATGGCAATAAATACATGGAAAGAAATATTATCTCTTTCAAATGAAGAAAAATTAAAGATAGACTCTGCGATCGAACTAGCAAAATATTATGAGCACATTATAAAAAATTATGCTGAAGCAATTTATTATACAAAACTAGCTAATCAAATACTTGAACATAATAGAATGAAAGAATCGATAGAACTACAAGCTGAAATTGAAAAAAGATTAGCTAGAATTGAGCGGAAATATGAAAAGATTATTACCCGGGGAAGCGCAAAAAATGAGTGATTTCGTCAAGAATATGACAAAATGATGAAATGATAATAATCCTTAAATAAACAATTGTAGTTTTCTGTAGAACAATGTAAAATATGTGATTGTACGAATGAAAAAAAAGGAGAATACAACTATGTACAAAAGCATTTTATTTCTATTTTTTATTGTTGTTCTCTTAACTATATTTATATTTTCGACTTATAAAGATAGTATTATGGCTTTATTTTAATTAAAATACTAGACGGATTTTCATTTCGTTTAAATATACACTATTATGAATCAGTGTTGGTCATTTCCTTCACTGATTTTTTCTCTGATATACGAGCTTATATTTCAAAAACAGTAAATGTTTGTAAATTATAGGTTTCTAGCGGATAATTTTTAAAATTAGGTGGTTGCATTAGTACATGTATATCCCATTTATCATAGGCTAGAAGTGTAAGACATGATAAATGATTGAAAGGAGAATGGAATATGCATCATTGTAGACCTAAAGTATTGGCACCAATCGTACATCCAACAAAATGTTGTGTTCAAAATAATTTTTCTGAAACGATTGTTCCACATATTCATCCGCAGCATACAACAGTTGTAAATCATGAGTTCTTCAAGCATCAACATTATTTTCCACAAACACAATCTGTTGAGAATGAAGTTACACATCAACATTTTAATGTGTACGGTCCTGCTCCAACTCAAGGATTTGGTTTTGGTGGTCCAAGACCACGTCCAGGATTCGGCCCTGGTCCATTTGGACGATAATTTTTAGGGTGTCAAGGAGCTGAACAATCAGCTCCTTTTTTAGTATAAGTATTATGTAGAAGAAGCGGAATGGGGTAATTCTGTTGAATGTTCTTACTATTTCCGGCTATAAATCGTTTGAATTAGGTATATTTAAAAATGATGATCAAGCCGTTCATTACATAAAAAAGGCAATAGAAAAGTCTTTACATCGGTTTATCGAGCAGGGATTAGAATGGGTAATTATCAGTGGCCAGCTAGGAGTTGAACTATGGGCTGCAGAAGTAGTTTATGAATTACAAGTACAATTTCCTGATTTGAAACTAGCGATATTAACGCCATTTTTTAATCAAGAAAGTAAATGGAATGAAACAAACAAAGAGTATTATGATTATATCCAATCACAAGCAGACTTTGTTGATAGCATATCAAGGAGAGAATATGAAAGTCCCCTTCAATTCAAACAAAAAAATGAATTTTTAATAAAAAAAAGCGAAGGTCTTCTATTAGTTTATGATGAAGAGAAGGAAGGGTCACCGAAATATATATTAGACGTCGCAAAGAGAAAACAAGCTACGAATAATTATTATATCGAATTGATAAATTTCTCCGATTTAGAAGCTATTGTAGAAGAGGAAAATTTAAAAAATAACGACTTTTGGTAATTAACGTCGAAATTTTCAAACTTGAGGCGATGAAAGGAAATTGACATTTTGTCACATTTCTGAAAAAATATAAGTTGATGATTTCGCTATAACGAGGTGAAAGAAATGCTCTCAGACAAAATAAAGTTAACAGCAAAAGAAATTTTAGAAAGAGAATTTAAAACAGGTGTTCGCGGATATAAGCAAGAAGAAGTAGATAAGTTTCTAGATTTAATTATTAAAGACTATGAAACATTCCATCAAGAAATAGAGGATTTACAACAGGAAAATCTTCGTTTAAAGAAACAACTAGACGAAACATATAAGAAGCAACCAACAACGCAAACGAATACAACAAATTTCGATATTTTGAAACGATTATCAAATTTAGAGAAACATGTATTTGGCAGTAAACTATACGATTAATAAATTAATTTTACCTAATTTTACCACTTGTATTATTTATATTGATTAGGTATACTTAATTCTGTTGTTTTATTAATAACGTTCAGGTAATCGCTGCAGTCTTTAGATTGTAGAGGAAAGTCCATGCTCGCACGGTGCTGAGATGCCCGTAGTGTTCGTGCCTAGCGAATTCATAAGCTAGGGCAGTTCGTGTTTGAACTGACGGCAGGGAAAAAGCCTAAGTTCTTTGGATATGGCTTGACTACCTTGAAAGTGCCACAGTGACGTAGTCTTACAAGAAATTGTAAGAGTGGAACGAGGTAAACCCCACGAGCGAGAAACCCAAATAATGGTAGGGGCACCTTCTTGGAGAAAATGAACGAAGAGAAGGACAGAAACTTGTTTCTGTAGATAGATGATTACCACCTGAGTACGAGGCTTTGCCGATTGTAGTACGATGGAACAAAACATGGCTTATCGAACGTTATTAAATCAGAATAAATAAGCAAATACTATGAGGGGCTGAAAACTTCAGCCTCTTTTTACTTATACATAAAATGTTGTTGGAATGTGTGAAGATAATTGAAAAAGGTATGGTGAATAATGAAAAAGCTATCATTAATTGCGACATCTGCGATGGGGTTAGAGGCAATTGTCGGTAAGGAAGTTAAGGATTTGGGATATGAATGTAAAATTGAAAATGGAAAAGTAACCTTTGAGGCTGATGAATTAGCGGTTTGTCGTGCAAATTTATGGCTAAGAACTGCAGATAGAATCAAAATTAAAATTGGTGAATTTAAAGCAAAAACGTTTGATGAGTTATTTGAAAAGACAAAAGCGTTAAACTGGGGCGATTTCCTCCCAGAAAACGCCGAATTCCCTGTAATCGGAAAATCTGTAAAGTCGACTTTAGCGAGTGTACCTGATTGTCAAGCGATCGTTAAAAAAGCAGTTGTAGAAAAGCTAAAGACACATTACAAAAAAACAGGCTGGTTTAGCGAAGATGGTCCACTTTATCGTATTGAAGTTGCTTTGTTAAAGGATATTGCAACTATTACTCTTGATGCTAGTGGTTCAGGTCTGCATAAGCGCGGTTTCAGAATCAATCAAGGTGGCGCACCGATTAAAGAAACGTTGGCAGCTGCACTTGTATTACTTACGAGATGGACACCTGATAGACCTTTTGTAGATCCGTTTTGTGGCTCAGGCACAATTCCGATTGAGGCTGCATTAATTGGTCAGAATATCGCACCTGGGTTTAATAGAGAATTTACTTCTGAGAAATGGGATTGGATTGGAAAAGATAAATGGGATTTAGCCAGACAAGAAGTTGAGGATAAGGCTAAATATGATCAGCCTTTAGATATTCAAGGGTCTGATATCGATCATCGAATGGTTCAAATAGCCGAAGCAAATGCAGAGGAAGCAGGGCTGCGAGAGCTAATTACTTTTAAACAAATGCAGGTAAGAGATTTTACAACTACTAAGGAATATGGTGTAATTGTCGGTAATCCTCCATATGGTGAGCGTCTAGGTGAAAAGAATGCGGTTGAACAAATGTATAAGGAAATGGGACAAGCATTTGCACCTTTAGATACATGGAGTATATATATGCTTACATCAAATGAAAATTTTGAACAATTTTATGGGAAACCTGCTACAAAGAAACGAAAATTATTTAATGGATTCATTAGAACAGACTATTATCAATACTGGTCATCGAAAAGACCTCCACGAAATCAGTAAGTTGATATCAAACGGATTGTTATTTCTGTTTGTTGATTATTAACTGGTGCTGATATAATGAATCAATAAGGGGGTGAACGTATGTCATCTATAATAGAGCAGCTTGGCCCAAAGTATTTTTCGTTAGATGCTGCACGAGTTGATGCCAGTCCAACAGAAGTTATCATTACGAATGATGAAGGAAATACATATTATATTGTTACACCAGATATTTTAACTGAGGAATTATTACAATTAGGATACAAAAAAGTTGCAGACGAAGAGTAAATTACTCTTCGTCTTTTTTTTTCATTGGAATAAGATTTGGAGTGGGACAGCCTATAATAAAAGTTTAAAATCCAACTTTTTTAGTGTAATGAAAGATACATTATCCTTTCTATGATGTTAATTTGAATAAACACTTTAAATTATGAAAAATCTATAAAGGTGACCTTTTGTGATTTTTTTTCGAACTTTTGAATATAATTACCAATATGAGGAATTTTTTTAGTTGGTAAAATTTTAACAAAGGAGGTAAATCGTATTGTTCGAAGACCAGCAATTTCAACTTATATCAAAAGCTATTAATTCGACACAAAAATCTCTTGAAGAACAAATTGGACTTGAATCGCCTGCTGTTCTTCAATTAAACCAAGCAAAAGAAGAATTAAAAAGAGCTTTAGCACATGCTTCATCAATTGATCATCAAATTATTATTGATACACTATTTGATAACTAATAAATGAACTTATAGAGTAGCCTAGGGCACTCTTTTTTTATATATACAATATTAACCGAGAAATCTTACAAACCTTTTATTGGAGATTATCAACAATAGCCTCAAAAATTGACTTTTTTTATCGTTCATATGATAATTAATTTTTATCTTCATTTATTATCTATGTAAAATAATAGAAGGACTAATAATTATATGGACGAATTATATTAATTAATTGGAAATATTGGAGGAACGATATATGGTAACGTCTCGTTTACCTTTTGCAATATCAAAAGAAGAGAGTTTTTATCAAGCATTAAACAATTGGATAGGTGATGTATTTTACGATATTCTCCCTGAAAAAGGTTTTGAGTTAAGAGATGAACAAATTTTTATGGCCTTTCAATTGGAAAGAGCCTATCAAGAAAAAAAGGTAATGTTTGCTGAAGCTGGGGTTGGTACAGGAAAAACAATTGTTTATTTACTTTATGCTTTAGCTTATGCAAGATATACAGGGAAGCCTGCAATTATTGCTTGTGCGGATGAGACATTAATTGAACAGCTAGTTAAGCAGGAAGGGGACATTGCTAAACTTTCACGTACATTAGATATTGATATGGATGTAAGGTTAAGTAAATCACATAGTCAATACTTATGTCTAAATAAACTTGATGATGTGCTCCAAAAAACAGGGGAAGATAAATATTTAGATGTTTATCAATCATTACCATCATTTGTTCATGAAAATGGTGGAATGCAGCAATTTACCCCATATGGTGATCGGAAACAATTTAGTGATTTATCAGATGACGAATGGGATAAAATTGGCTGGGATCCCTTTCAAGATTGTTTTACATGCTCAAAGCGACATCGTTGTGGATTAACACTATCTCGTGATCATTATCGTAAGGCAACAGACATCATTGTCTGTTCACATGATTATTTTATGGAACATGTTTGGACATATGATTCTAGAAAACGAGAAGGTCAAATGCCACTGCTACCTGAATATAGTTCAGTCGTTTTTGATGAAGGACATTTATTAGAATTTGCTGCTCAAAAAGCATTAACATATCGAGTGAAGCAAAGCTCTCTCCAATTATTTTTAGAACGATTATTGCAAAATGAAATACGTGAGGAGCTTGCCTATTTAGTTGAAGACGGTCTAGCGATTAACGATGTGTTTTTCGATGAATTGAAACAATATACAACAATCGTAGAAGGCTCAAATCGCTTAAAAATTAAGCAACATCCGGATTTACTTGCTTCTGCTATAAAACTGCAAAAAAAATTGTCAGAGATAAGTGAAGCTTTAGTTTTTGAAGGTGAATTATTTACTATAAATGAATATGAATTAAAAATTGTTGAAGAATACATTGATCAAATGGAGTATTCATTATCATTATTCAATAAAAAGAATACTGCAGTAAGCTGGGTTGAAGAAAAGGATAATGATTATAGTCTCGTAATCATGCCAAGAAAGGTTGAAGAAGTATTAAGAGAAAAAGTTTTTTCAATGAATAAACCGTTTATTTTCTCTTCTGCAACGCTATCAGAAGGAAAGTCGTTTGACTATATTGCAAATAGTTTAGGGATAAGTGATTACTTGTCACTTTCTGTAGATTCGCCATTTGATTATGAAGAGCAAATGAAGATTCAGCTAATTACGGAAGAAGATCGTATAAAGAAATTTTCAAAAGTCATTGATGAGCTTCATAAATCAGAAGGACGTGCCTTAATTTTATTTTCTACAGTAAATGAGCTGAAATGGTTTAAAGAACAAGTGAAGTCGGAGAATTTCAGTTATCCGATTCTTTTTGAAGGAGACAAGGAGATTAGTTCGCTTGTAAAAGAATTTCAGCAGCAAACAGAAACTGTCCTATGTGCGGTTCATTTATGGGAAGGGCTTGATATACCTGGTCCATCTTTGTCTAATGTTATTATATGGTCACTTCCTTATCCGCCAGATGATCCTGTATTTGAAGCAAAGAAAGCAGGAAAACAAGATCCATATCATGAGGTAGAGTTACCTTATATGGTGTTAAGATTAAGACAAGGGATTGGTAGATTAATCAGAACGAGTGAGGATAAAGGTACGATTACTATTTTCTTAACAGAAAAGGATCAAGATATTATAGAACAGATAGAAGCAGTTTTACCTGTAGAATCTATAAAAGGATAGTTTTATAACTATCCTTTTTACTTTATATGAATTCTCTTATAAGATAATAGTAAATAAAAATGCTATGTTAAGGCTTATTGTTGATTTCTTAGAACTTTGATTATTGTACATAAAACAACTCCCAAGGGGGGAGCCACAAGGGACTTCCCGCTGAAAGCAAACAGAACACCTTTAGCTGAAATTAACAAATAAGATTTACAGAGCAAGAAAATTTAAAGAAATGAGTGTGATGTAAATGGAACAGTTAGAGAAAGATTTTTTAGATTACATAAAAAAAATGCAAGCATATGATGAGGCTATTAACGTTATGTATTGGGATTTACGTACAGGTGCACCAAAGAAGGGAATTGAACAACGCTCAGAAGTAATCGGAATGCTTTCAACAGAAGCTTTTCAAATGCTTATTTCAGATAAAATGAATGAGTATTTAACGACTCTATCCCAAGCTGATTTATTTAAATCTATACAGCCACATACACAAAAGGCTATTGAACTACTAAAAGAAGAGTATAATAAGAAAAAAGTTATTCCCCCAAAGGAATATCAAGATTATGTCACTCTCTGTTCAAAGGCAGAATCTGTATGGGAAGAGGCAAAAGAGAAGGATGATTTTCAAAAGGTTGCTCCATACCTACAAAAACTTGTCGACTATAACAAAAAGTTGATTTCCTATTGGGGATATAAAGGAAATAAATATAATACATTATTAAATGAATATGAGCCTGGAATGACGGTGGAAGTACTAGATCGAGTTTTCGCTCAAGTCCGTGAAAAAATAGTTCCGCTCGTCAAACAGATTTCTGATGCTAGTCACAAGCCAAATACTGAATTTTTATCTTGCTTTTTCCCAAAAGAAAAACAAAGAAAGCTTAGTGAATATCTACTTCGAGAAATTGGGTATGACTTTTCAGCTGGGAGATTAGATGAAACAGTTCACCCATTTGAGATTACGTTAAATCGTGGGGATGTTAGAGTAACAACGAAGTATGATGAAAATGATTTTAGAACAGCGATTTTTGGAACGATTCATGAATGCGGTCATGCCATCTATGAACAAAATATCTCGAAAACATTAGAAGGTACTTTTTTATGTAGCGGGACTTCAATGGGAATTCATGAATCACAATCACTGTTTTATGAAAATTTTATCGGTCGTAACAAAGGCTTTTGGAAACGCTATTTTAATGCATTAAAAGATTTTTCGATTGAACAATTTAACGGTGTTGATTTACAGGAGTTTTATGAAGCAATTAATGAATCAAAACCATCTCTAATCCGAATTGAAGCAGATGAATTAACATATCCATTACATATTATGATTCGATATGAAATTGAAAAAGCACTCTTTAATGATGAGATTTCCGTCGAGGAATTACCGGTAATATGGAATGAAAAGTATCAAGAATATCTTGGCATAACACCACCAAATGATGCACAAGGTGTTTTACAGGATGTCCACTGGGCGGGAGGGAGCTTTGGCTATTTTCCTTCATATGCGTTAGGATATATGTACGCTGCACAATTTAAGCATGCGATGGAAAGGGAATATCCTGATTTAGATAAGCGTATCGAGGATGGAGATTTTTCAACTATTAAGGAATGGTTAACTAATAATATTCACCAGTATGGTAAAACTAAGAAGCCTTTAGAAATAGTTAAGGATGTAACTGGAGAAGGATTGAATGCACAATATTTAATCGATTATCTCGAGGAGAAATATCGAACAATTTATCAATTATTATGATAAAACATCAACAATCACGAATATTCAAATAATTCTATTAAATAAAGTTCGTATTTTTGTCGAAAAAGTATTTCCAAAACGGATGATTCTTGTTATAATTCATCTTAATTACATTAACCACTCATATAATCGTGGGAATATGGCCCACAAGTTTCTACCGAATAACCGTAAATTATTCGACTATGAGTGAGGTCAACGTTCGTTTAATTATGGAGAGAAGTTCCCATATAAAGGCGGCATTGCTTCACTTATAGTTGAAGCAATGCCGCCTTTTTTATGTGCTTCGTTGAATTGAGCGGAAATCAACAACCAATTTTACCAGAGTGTTAATTGGAAAAGAGCAACTCATCTAATATTTACGGTCCATATTAGTGGTTTCTATAATAAAAGATAATAAATTACGTGTTATCATCTGTAAAAATCGTTAGGGGGAAGATTATGAAACTACTTAGAGAAAAAATTCAAACTGAAGGTATAGTTCTTTCTGACGGAGTTTTAAAGGTTGATTCATTTTTAAATCACCAAATTGATCCGATACTAATGAAAGAAATAGGTATAGAATTTGCTAAGAGGTTTGAAAACGAAGGGATTACAAAAATTGTAACAATTGAATCCTCTGGTATTTCTCCAGCTGTTATGGCTGGTTTGGAGCTTGGAATTAAAGTGGTTTTTGCTAGAAAGAGAAAATCATTAACATTAACAAATCACTTGCTTACATCAAAAGTATACTCATTTACAAAACAAGAGGAAAATATGATTGCGATATCGTCTCAATACTTATCATCTACCGATCGTGTCCTTATTATTGATGATTTTCTGGCAAATGGTGAAGCAGCAAAAGGACTTATTGATTTAGTAAACCAATCTGGAGCATCTGTACAAGGAATTGGAATTGTCATAGAAAAATCATTCCAAAAAGGTGCAGCTGAATTAAAAAACTTAGGCTATCGAGTAGAATCTTTAGCAAGAATTCAATCACTAACAAAGGGAAAGGTAAGCTTTGTTGAAGATGCCCAGGAGGTAACAGTATGAATATTTTCAAGAATTTATCATTAGGAATTCAACATGTACTTGCAATGTATGCTGGTGCTATCGTAGTTCCACTTATTGTTGGAAGTGGTATAGGTTTATCAGGGCACCAATTAACATATTTAGTAGCAATCGACATTTTTATGTGTGGGGTAGCTACTTTTCTCCAAGTTTGGAAAAATCGTTTCTTTGGAATAGGTCTTCCGGTTGTTTTAGGTTGTACTTTTACTGCTGTAGGACCAATGATTGCAATCGGAAATGAATATGGTGTAACAAGTATTTATGGTGCTGTTTTAATTTCAGGAATTATCGTTATTCTTATTTCAAGCATTTTTGGAAAATTAGTTAAGTTTTTTCCTCCTGTTGTTACCGGTTCGGTTGTAACTATAATAGGAGTCACTTTAATTCCAGTTGCTATGAATAATATGGCAGGTGGTGAAGGGAGCGCGAATTTTGGCTCAATCGAAAACCTTATCTTGGCATTCACTGTACTCATAATTATTTTACTTCTTAATCGCTTTTTTACAGGGTTTGTTCGTTCTATTTCAATCTTGATTGGGATTATTATAGGAACAATTATTGCAAGCTTTATGGGATTAGTCGATTTACAGCCAGTAAGAGATGCTTCTTGGTTTAATATAGGAAAACCATTTTATTTCGGTACGCCAAGCTTTGAAATAACACCAATTATTACGATGACCATTGTTGCGATAGTAAGTATGGTCGAATCTTCAGGTGTATATTTTGCACTAGGAGATATTTGTAATAAAAAAATTGATGATAAAGATTTGGCAAGAGGATATCGTGCTGAAGGACTTGCGTATACATTAGGTGCGATATTTAATGCATTCCCATATACTACTTTTTCACAAAATGTTGGGCTTTTACAAATGACAGGTATTAAAACGAACAAAGTTATATATACTACAGCAATTATGTTAATCGGTCTAGGTTTAGTTCCAAAAATTGCAGCTCTTGCAACAGTTATACCGTCATCTGTACTTGGCGGAGCTATGATCGTAATGTTTGGTATGGTTATTGCATATGGAATGAAAATGCTTGGACAAATTGATTTTACATCACAGGAAAATCTAATTATTATTGCTTGTTCTGTTGGTTTAGGATTAGGAGTAACTGTTGTGCCTGGTATTTTTGCAGGATTACCTGAGTCTGTAAAGATACTAACAAATAGTGGAATCGTTATTGGAAGTGTGACGGCTATTTTGTTAAATATTATATTCCATATCATTCCATCTAAAAGGATAGTTGATCATACAGATGAAGTATTAGCAAATGAACAAGTATTATAATTAATGATTCCTTAAGTAATCATTTATATTATTGTGTAAAACGTTATCTACATCTTCATGTCTATAAGATATGAAATTGTAGGTGACGTTTTTTTTATGAAAGTAACCGTTACTCCTTTATTTCTAAAAAATTTTTAAGTGTTTGTCAAAATGAACATTTTTGAAAGTAATAACTGTCATTTTTTAAACTCTAAATAATCATTTAAACTCGAGAGTTATAAATAACCTTGGCTCTCATGTTTATAATCCATTCACCCTAAAAAGTATGGGGGGCGTAAAAGATTTAGATAGCATGATTAAGATGTTCTTTATAATGAAAATATTATTGGAGCGTAAGTAGAATTTAAGAGATTTGTAAGAGGAAATTGTTTTTATGAATAAGAGGTATTGTAAATATATATTTTTTCATTGGGAAATGGTTCCGTGAAATATACAACTTAGTGAGGTAAGGGTTAAATGGACAAACACTTCTCAGAAATGATTCAAACTGTTTTAAAAACTTTTAAACTCGAGGAAGCTGAATTAGCTGCTTTACTGGGTGTGCATGAAAAAACGATCAGAAGATGGATTAGAGGTTATAAAATGAACTATACTAGAAAATCAATGATTGTGTTCAAAATAAGACAACTAATTAGGGATAAAAGAATTAACTTAAGAAAACAGGTGACACATAAAATGAATAGAATTTAATAGAAAGGAGAATAGTTTATGTGTGGAAACGTAAAAACTTGGTATATGACTGAGGAAGAACGGCTTGCATATATTAAGAAACATCCTATCAAACCAACTGAAAAACCAAAGGGTGCCTCATTTTCGGATGTACAGTATGTGAGTACACATAGAAAACGACAGGAGTTAAGGAAAACAAATTAAACAGCACAAGGCTATTTCATTAAACCCTGTACTTAACCTTTTATTTATAAGGCTCTTTTCTAAAATATTGTTGGTTATTAAAGCCAAGCACTGTAAAGGTTGTTTGGAGCTGATTACGAGACTTCTGTTGGATGCGAGCAAGAGGTAAGACCAAAGCAAGTTTATACCTGAGTAGACTCACCACCCATCCGTAGGAAGGATGAGAACTGCACGAGGAATCAACCACTAACGTCTACACTTTAGCAACAAAGTTTACGAAAACAGCCATTTATAAAAAGGTGTATTGGTGTGTTCTATTTGTTCTTTTCGTCTTATTGTCATAAGAATACATATTGAAAATATTTCCTGTTTGAATTACTCTTTTTTTATAAAGGTGAGAAGAGAGTGATTCATATGAAGATAGAAATGATCTTAATTATTTTTGTTATTTTGTTTCTTGTTTTTGTCCTTGGAACTGCAGTATGGGGCTATCGTGATGCAATGAAACACCGCAAACACCCTGTGTTTTCTTTGTTTATAGGACTTATGCTGTTTAGTTTTCCGATTCTTGGCCTAATTATCTATTTATCTTTAAGAAAATACTATAAGAATATCGACGTTGAATAGTTCCCCCTTTTAATGTAAACAATAAGCAATATTAGGGGGGAAATCATGAAGAGGAATTTATTTTTATTAGTAGGTTTATTAAGTTGTGTTGTTTTGAATGGCTGTAAGAGTGAGAAGGAAAAGATTTTGGATAATCCAAATAAAGATATTTCGGATGAAGTCAAACAAAGTAAAGAGGAAAAGAATTATGATCCGAGTAACACTGTTACTGAAGATGAATAAGATTTGAAGTAATGGAACAATTTTTAATAAAAAGGTAAATTTATTTGCTTTTCAGATTCATTTCTGTTATTCTTAAGAAGAATTATTTTTGTTCGGTCTGTAAGGAAAGAATAAGTATTTAAACTTTTCGCCTTTGATATCTAATTGAGCAAGGATAGTAATACATTGTGGAATATTCCACACAGGAGGAAACAATTATGCAACAAGGTACTGTAAAATGGTTTAACGCAGAAAAAGGTTTCGGATTTATCGAAGTTGAAGGTGGAGACGATGTATTCGTACATTTCTCAGCTATCCAAGGCGAAGGATTTAAGTCTTTAGACGAAGGCCAAAAAGTAACATTTGATGTTGAACAAGGTCAACGTGGACCACAAGCAACAAATGTTGTAAAAGCGTAATTGCTTAAAGGGACTCATTTAGAGTCCTTTTTTTATTTGTACGAACCTATTTAACAATATGCGGCGCTTAATGACAAAGGATTGACATATTCTTTTTACATATATTCAAGCACTCTCTTTTTTGTAGGCTCTATTCTAAAAATTGTTGTTTTATATAGTTGATAGAGCTAAGGTACGAGAATCCTTGATGAGCGGGAAAGGTGAAAATTTAGCATGTATTTACGCTAAAGGTGGCTTATTGCTTACCCGCCTGAAAGTGACTACTGCTGGAGGAAGCCCATCAAAAGTTTAACTTATTAAAAAATAACAAAGTTAAGGAAAACAGCTCTTTTGGGTAATAACCTTTTTATTTTAGATTTTTTAGGATGATTTTATAACCTTGAAAAGCATAAAATACGCTTAATTAACATAGAAATGATTTATCTTTCTTTATTAGCGATAAGAACAAAAGTGAAGATAAGGGTTATATTGATTTGTATATGTAGCTATACTCTTGTTAAATTACTCTTTGCACAGTCCTGGTTTAATGAATCATTTTAGTTTGTTACGAATTGATTCTTTTCAATTGATTAAAAGTTTTCGCTGTCATCAATTCTTCAGTTAATAATAAGAAGAGCAATATACTTAAATTTAGGGGAAGAGAAAATGAGAGTGAAGGAGCTTGTTATATCGGAAAAAATAAATGTAAGAAAATTAATTGAGGTTGTAGAACTTGCAAACCAATTTGAATCTGAGATTTTTGTAGAAGGAGACAATTATAAAATTGATGCAAAAAGCTTGATGGGATTGTTAGCGACGATTAAACGTAATTCAGCAATTACTATTATCGCAAAGGGGATAGACGAGGAAGAAGCAATTAAGAAATTGATTTCCTTATTAAAATAATGGTTATTAGGAAGTTTTTTGATTTTGAAAAACAAGACTTTTATATGTTTACGTAAACTGTATTGCTTTTTATGAGTAATTATTATAGTTGACTTCCTCGAGCAGTGATCTCTATCCAAGAAGTGGGTGGTGAGCGACTTTTAGTGTGAACACCTGTTCAAGATTAACCAGTACTACACTTCTCTCAAGTGTTAAAAACAACAATATAATAGAAAAGGCCAATAAAAAAGAATGAAAGGTGATCACTCGCTTTGAAATAGCCTATGTAAATAGACGAAGCGAGTAATCTTTATTGAATCCTTTCATTCTTTATCCTTCTAAAATACGTTCTTTCTGTTCATTATATTCTTCATCTGATAAAATACCCAAATCAGCTAATTCTTTCAGCTTTTTCAGCTTTTCAAAATTATCAACCGCTGAATCTGCACGTTGTCCTTTAATGATTGAAATTTGCTTTTCAATTGATTCTTTTAATTCAATTGCAAGTTCTTTTTCACTTTTTGAAAATTCGATCGTATTAAGAGACTTTTCGCTTTTATTCTTGTTATTGCCACAATCTAATACAATTGTCCCGTTTGAAGCAATACCAGGTTGCTTAATTGAAACATCTATAATGTTCTTATATTGGTTTAACTTTACTTTATTAAATTTACCTAATAATCCGTGATGAATGATCTCAATACTACTTTGATACAAATAAATGGTTGTTTTACTTCCCTTTTTAAACGCAAATTCTTTAAACGCTAATTCAGCCATACAAAAATCCCCATTTCTTTAATCAAAATTCCTATATGTAAATATATATTGTTATTTTGAAATAAATTATACACTTGAAAAGTGACATAACCAACTATAAATCTACAATTTTGAAGTTTCTCTTTATTTTACATAATATTCGTATAAATGTTAAGGACTGATTTAAAAAAATCTAATAATCGATAAAAAGGTCTATAATTTAAGAAGTAAAGCATCTGCAGAAGAATATTATTTTACCTCTTGTGGCATATTAAGGAAAAAAGAGAGGTAACAATGAATATATTTTACGCGATATCAGAATGGAAACAGGGTAGAAATGATAAAAAGCTTCTTGAAATGAAGGAATTAGGAAAATGTCCTGACTGCAATGGTAGAGGTTATATTTTAACAATTTCTAGTTTGTATATACCAAGCTTTGAGTCAATTTTTGATTGCCCAGGTTGTAATGCGAGCGGACAGTATAAGGACTGGGAAAATGCTGCAAATGAAAACATAATTCATTAATCATTTTTAACATAATATCTGTAAAAAAATTATTTTAATTCATTAGCAAAAGTAATAGGATAATTTCAAACCTCATTGTGTACAATAGTTATTGCTGCAAAATCGGTGAGGGGAGCTGGAACAATGAAATGGCATAAACAGTTACTTTCAAAGTTACAGGAGCGTAGAAATAAAAAAATTGTCCTCGCAATCGATACTTCTACAACTCAAACAGGGACTTTATTAATTGAAAATATTGTGAAACTGTTTGGACAAGTTTGTCCGGAAACATTATTGGTACAAGCAGATTTTAAAATTAGAAGTATAACTTCAATAAAAAATACTGAAATTAGATACTTTACACATGGAAAATCATCATATACTGAGGTTCTTGAATGGGCAGAAAAAGAAGATGTTGACACAATTTTCTATATTACAGATGTTACTGGATTTTTTTATGAAGAATTAGCATTTGATAAAGAAATTTTTTGGTTAGTTCCTGATAAATTTATTCCAAAGGTTCCATTTGGAAAAGCAATTTGTGTGGCATAGAAAAAGATAAATCTAAAGCTGACAGTAATAATCTGCCAGCTTTTAAATGTTTATAAATAAAGAAATCATTAGGTTTTTCTCTTTCTCTTTTAATACGATTGGTATAGTAATTGGTTGTGAATACTGGTTTACATTCACATGTTTTAAAAACTTTGGTGTTGAAATATCGGTTGTTAGACCATAATTAGATAAAAGTGTTGCCAAATTACCGGTAAGCATATTTGCAAATTCTCCAATAAATGATTCGAGTAATTCTCCTGAAATAGGCATGCCAAACATCCCTTCGCCTATGTAACTATATACAGCTAGTTCTCCTTGTATTAATATCGCTCCATTACATTCACCTGATAGGTCGATTTGAACAGAATGTAACATGGCATCTATAGGAACTGTTTCAGTGAGGTCCTCTATTAAATAAGGGACTGTTAATATCATTTTAAGTGAAGCCATTGTTCCCGCTAATATGTGCTCTTTTACTTCATTATTCATAGTTGTCACTAGTTCCTCCAGCCTATTATTGTTACTTTATAATAGCATAAAACTGGATAAATGATGTATCTTTTTTTGTAAGTATGTCATAAATAACGGAAGATTCGTCATAATCTAATAATAAACTACAAACTATTTAAAAGAGAGAGAATACTAGTAAAAAATACCTATTAAATCGAGAGTAGATATTATCTGTTGTTACCAATATTTATAAAATGATACAACTTCTTAGTTACGATATAATGAAAGTGCACAACAACTCCTTCAAAACGTCAGCCTTTTCCTCATCGGAAAGGGCTTTTTTTATCGTATCATTAGTGTGTAAAAATTGTGATTTGATAGTGAATACATTAGTAAAATAGCCTATTGTAAGTAGAATGGAATTATCTGTATTTATTTCGGTTCATAATTTCTTTCATGACAGAATTATCTACATAATAATGGATAAAATGACATAGACTGGGTCATAGTAACCATAATAAATGTAGAGGTGAGGTTATGGCATATCTATTATCGATTGGTCGAGCAATTCCTTCTTATCAATATTATCAAGATGAGATAAAACAGTTTACAAGAGAATTATTTAAAGATTCGTTTAAGGATATCGATAGGCTACTTACAGTATTTAATAACGCCGAGATTAAAAAAAGACAATTTGTTCAGCCATTGGAATGGTATAAATCTAATTATACATTTGCTGAGAAAAATCAACTTTATATAGAAAAGGCAGTGGAATTAGGTGTAGAAGCAATTAATCAATGCTTAACAAATAAACAGCTTTTATTAAAATCACTCGATCTAAAAGATATAGATGCAATTTTTTTTATAAGTAGTACTGGAATATCGACACCAAGCATTGATGCAAAAATAATGAATCGATTACCATTCAAGGAATCAACAAAAAGGATCCCAATATGGGGATTAGGCTGTGCAGGTGGTGCTAGCGGTTTGGCAAGAGCCTATGAATATTGTAAAGCACATCCTCAATCTCTAGTTCTTGTTCTCACTGTAGAACTATGTAGTCTTACCTTTCAACCTAATGATAGAAGTAAAAGTAATTTAGTGGGAACTTCACTTTTTTCAGATGGAGTTGCATGTACATGTTTGGCAGGGGATAATGTTTCTATTTCAAAGTTATCTAGGACATCACTTATCCCAAAAATTAAAGGAACCACTTCTGCTTTTATGAAAGATTCAGAAGATGTGATGGGATGGACGATAAAAAATGAAGGGTTTTTTGTTGTTTTTTCAAGAGATATCCCTTCTATTATAAAAAATTGGTTGCGCCCTCAAGTAGTTCAAATGCTTGAACAATTTAATTTAAAGCTTCAAGACATTTCCCATTTTCTTGCACATCCAGGAGGAAAAAAGGTATTAGATGCATATAAAGATGGACTAAATTTTAATGAATATCAAATACAAGTTTCAAAAAAAATTCTCGAGAATTATGGAAATATGTCATCGGTTACAGTTATGTATGTTATTTTAGATTATTTAGAACAGAGAATTGGTAAAAGGGGTGAATATGGTGTTATTGCTGCGCTAGGTCCAGGTTTTTCTGCTGAATTACTTCTTGTTCAATGGGAGGATTTATTATGAGTGTTTTCGAAATTATGTTTAGTCTGTTAATACTTCAACGAGTGTCAGAACTAATCATTGCAAAACGAAACGAAAGGTGGATGATAAGCAGAGGAGCGACGATTCATGGAAAGAACCATTATCCGTTTATTGTTGTTCTTCACATATTATTTTTACTTTCCCTATGGTTTGAAGTAACGATGTTTAACAATGAGTTATCTAATATCTGGATAATACTTCTTCCATTAATCGTTTTTTCACAAATCATTCGCTACTGGGCAATATGTTCTTTAGGAAAGTATTGGAACACAAAAATTATTATTGTTCCAAATCAGGTAATCGAATCAAAAGGTCCTTATAAATTTATAAGACACCCAAATTACGTAGCTGTTGCACTTGAAATAGGTTTATTCCCATTATTATTTCATGCTTATACTACAGCTATCGTTTTCTCATTTTTGAACATGATAATGATGATGATAAGAATTCCAATAGAAGAAAAGGCTTTAAAGAATCAGACAAATTATCAAAAAAGCTTTGGGATCAAAGCTCGATTTCTCCCTAAACGTTTTTAATGTTTAGAAAAATGATATGAGTGAAATATCATGTTATATAAAGCAAAGAGACTTTTAGGGTTCCACTAATTGAGTTTCATTTTATCAGAAAAATTCGAAAAACAATATTGAAAATGATTATCATTGATGATAAGATGAATTTAATGAAAAACATTCTCAATTTTATAAGTGGAGGGTCTACTGCATATGACGATGTTATTTGTAGGGTGCACCGTTGTAGTATATAGTGTATTAGTAGGTTACATATTAAAAAATATTGATGCTCGAAAAGCATAATTTATCACTGCTCCTTAAATAGGGGGCATTTTTTTATAGAATTTAAAGATAACATAGAAGCTTGTCCTATCAGCACAGGAGCAATCATTTCGGTTGCTCTTTTTCTATTTTGTCTGTTATCTTAAACTTTGTTTTTTATTAAGTTACCGTTTTGGTTGATCTCCTCATACAGTACTTGCTTCTATTGAGGGTGGTGAGCACCTTTTAGTGTAAACACCTGATTAAACTATTCCACTTATCTGAGCAGGAGTCTCACATTTTCGCTACAAAATAGATAAATAGTGAATTAGAAGTAGAAAAGAGTCTAAATAATCGAAATTGAACTTCGTATTCAAGGAATTTAAATGTGTCCAATAAATGATAAGGATAGTAAAATTTAAAAAGATTCTGTAAAATAATAAGAAGAATTGAAATGAATGATAGATAAAGGGGATTATCAATGACAGCTGCTGTAAAAACAGATCAATATATGCAAATGTTAATAAGGCTTCACGAAGTAATACAAAAAGAGGATGATAAACGAAAAATCGTTGAATTAAATGAGAAACTTTATCACGACAAGCTATATATTGCATTCGCTGGTCACTTTTCTGCCGGAAAATCATCGATGATTAATAAATTATTAAATGAACAGGTATTGCCGACAAGTCCAATACCAACTAGTGCTAACCTTGTATTGTTAGAAAATGGTCAAAACGAGGTTACTCTGTATTCTAAACATAAAGAGGTAATAAAGCTAGCTACTGATTATTCAATTGAACAAATAAAGGATTTCTGTAAGCAAGGGGATGAAATTGAAAGAATTTCAATTCGAAAACCGTATAATCATTTAAGTGAAAATATTGTGATAATGGATACTCCTGGTATTGATTCAACAGATGTTGCCCATAAGCTTTCAACAGAATCAATGCTTCATATTGCTGATATTATTTTTTATGTGACAGATTATAATCATGTTCAATCTGAAGAGAATATCGCCTTTATCACTGAGATGAAGGAAAGAGATAAATTAGTTTTTCTTATTGTAAACCAAATTGATAAGCATAATGAAAATGAAGTGAAATTCTCAGCCTTTAAACAACAAATAATTGACACCTTTATTGAAACAGGGCTTCACGAAGATGATGTTTTCTTTACAACATTAAAAAATGACGACCATAAGGAAAATCAATTATCAGAAATTAAACAGATTATTCAGGCTATGGTACAGGATAAGGAAAAATATGTAGAGAAAAATGTTCGAAAATCTACAGATTATATTGTTCATGAACATCTTAGTAAATATAAGGAACAGCTACAATTAAATAATAACGGTAAAAATGATTTATTAGCTACATTAGAAAAGTATGTTATAAAAAGCGAAAAGCTGAAAGAAAAACTTAATCAGGAAGAAGCAGTTATTCTTGGAATTTCACAAGAAATGAATGATAAATTAAGTTCAATTTTACAAAGTGCAAATATCATTCCTTATGAAACAAGAGAAAAAGCAAAATTATTTCTTGAAGCACTTGAGCCTAATTTTAAAGTGGGAATTCTTTTTTCGAAAGCTAAAACTGAACAAGAACGTGAAAAAAGAATAAAGGACCTATTTGAAGCTTTAGTAAAGAATGTTGAAACTCAAATTACTTGGCATTTAACCCCACTATTTAAAGAATATATTCAAAAATATATGATTATTGATAATGAGACACTACAGAGGGTAGAAGCATTTTCGATCAAACTGACTAAGGAAATGATAAAAGATACAGTAAAAACAGGTGCTTCATTTAACAATCAGTATATCCTAACCTTTTCATCTGACATTAGCGAGCTTATAAAACGCGAAAGCAAAAGGGAAGCACAGGCTATTTTTGATTTGTTTTTAAAGGAAATCAGTACAAAAAATCAACTTGATTTGAATAAGTTGAAGGAAGAGTTGGGTGAGGTTGGTAACGAAATTACTCATATTGAAAATAAACTTAATAAATGGGAGCAATTCACTCAGTATGAGCAATTATTGGCAACGGCATTATCTGCACCTGTAAATACAACAATTAATATTGGGGAATGGCTTAGAGAAAATAATTTCTATAAACAAGTAAAAATAGAAAAACTTATTCAAAATAAAAAAATTGAGCATAAGGTAAAAGGTAGTGACAAGCAAGGGGAAGTAAAGTATCAGTCAAATTTAAATCATAAGGATAAATTTATAACAGAAACGGAACTTCTACTCTCTCGTCTTCAAACTATAAATGGCTTTAAACAAATTAGCGAATCGCTAAAAGGAAAAGTGGTAAATTATCGAAACCGTAAGTACACCGTTGCATTATTTGGGGCTTTTAGTGCAGGGAAATCTTCGTTTGCAAATGCATTGATTGGAGAACGTTTACTTCCTTCTTCCCCAACGCCAACAACAGCTACGATTAATAAAATTGCTCCTCCTACAAATGGAAAAGAACATGGGAAGGTTGAAGTTAAATTAAAATCGATTGAGAAGTTAATTGAAGAGGTTGTTGAGAGTATTCCACAACTAAAAAAAGAGAATAGTATTGAAGCAATCATCAGTCAATTAAAGCAAATGGAATCAAGTAATCATACTGAAGAAGAGGCGATTAGAAAGTATGTAAAGGCTTTAGCTGATTATGAAAACCTAGCAAAAAATGGATTGATTCAATCTTTAACAGTAGATAACTTCAAGGATTATGTAGCGAAGGAAGAAAAGGCATGTTTAGTTGAAGAAGTAATTGTTTATTATGATTGTCCAATAACAAAGGCAGGAATTACATTAGTAGATACTCCTGGAGCTGATTCACTTCATAAAAGGCATACGGATGTGGCGTTTCAATATATGAAGAATGCGGATGTGATTCTCTATGTAACATATTATAATCATCCTTTCTCGAAGGGAGATCGGGAATTTCTCCGCCAGTTAGGTCGAGTAAAGGACACTTTTACACTTGATAAAATGTTCTTTATTATTAATGCGATTGATTTAGCAAGGGACGAAGAAGAAGTTCGACTTGTTAAGGATTATATCTATGATCAACTTTTACAGCAAGAGCTAAGAAATGTACGTTTATATGGGGTATCTAGCATAAATGTTTTAAATAAAAAACATGAAAGAGATTATATCAAATTTAAAGACGAATTTGACTTTTTTATTAAACAAGAATTAACAAATACGACAATATTGTCAATTCATGAGGATTTAAAACGTGCTAATGAAAGATTAAGATCATTAATTGAAGTAGCTGAGAAGGATGAGGCTGAAAAGGAAAAAACTTTAGCTAAGCAGAAGGAAGAAAAAGAAAGAGTTCAACAAGCTTTAGCGTCATATAATGGCACCCATATTGAAAATAGTGTTAATAAAGAAATTGAAGAGATGTTATTCTATGTTAAACAACGAATATTTTTACGCTTTACAGATTATTTTAAGGAAGCATTTCATCCCGGTGCATTCACAAATAAGGGGGATACACAAGCGATTTTACTTTCATCTTTGCAGGAATTAACGAAAACTATTGAGTTTGAACTATTACAAGAACTTCAAGCAACATCACTTAGAATAGAAAAATTCATTTTTGATGCCCTGAAGCAAGAAGAAAAACGGCTTTTTAATTTAATAAAAGGTTTGACAAAGTCAATTACTTTAACTACTCAACAAGAAGTAAAAATTAACACACCAACATTAAAAGTTGAATATGCACAGTCATGGGGAACATCGTTGAAACCATCATTAAAACTATTTAAAAATGCAAAATCATTTTTTGAGAAAAATGAAAAGCAAAAAATGAATGATGATTTGCAAAATCGACTTCAGGATCCTTTTCAGCTAGCGTTAAATGATTATCAAGAACAATTTATCGTCTATTATAAAAATGTTGTAGAAAAACAATTGGAACAACTTCTAAAGTCAATTGATAACCAAGTGGACGAAGGCTATAATGCATTATTTGCGATTGATTCTGTGGATATTGAACAACTAAAATTGCAGGAAAATCAAATAAAAAATGTCATAACAATTCTATCTTCATGAATTTTTTATGATACAATCAATTCACGTGATTTTTTTACAAATATAATTGGGTGCTTTAATTCCTAATAAACAATCAATTACTTTGAAATGATTTTTAAGATAGTATGTGAAAAAGAAATCAGCATGAAAAAATGAAATGGGGAGAGAAGATGAAGAAAGACGCGTATCATGTTTGTGCGACATGTATTCATTTTCGAGCCTTTCGAAGTAATAGCAAGATGAAATACATTTGCAACAGATTATTGTACGAAACGAAACCTTCCTATTCCTTTTCATGCTGGGAACCGAAGGAACACGTTAAAAAGTTAATGAAAAAAAGAGGTGGTCATAATGAGTAATGTGCATGAAGCAATTTCTCAGCACAGTAAAAAGCAGCATCAGCATATTCAATCATTTTTAAAATTAGAGGCAAAACGTGAGGCGTATATTGAAGAAGCGATTCAATTATGTTTAAATTCTCTTCCCTTTGAGGTGAATAAAATAAATCAAGTAACGACGGAAATAAATCATTTAGCTTCAAAAGGAATTGTACCTACAAGAAAGTTAGTAACAAAGGAAATGGTTCAGGAATTTGTAAGACGTAAATATGGAAAATAAATGGATCTAACAATTCCTAATTCAATTTAGGAGTGAACGTTACTTGAGAGGGGAAAGATAAAACAAGGTTGAATATCTAATTTGACCTTGCAGATTTATCGTTGATTTGGAACGGAAACATGAGACTCTTGCTAGATAAGCGTCTCAAAAGGATAACCCACAGTCGCTTAGATTATAGGAGCTCCCGGACCGCTCGCGGAAAGCGAATATCTGTAGCGGAAATCAACAACAATGTTTAACATAGCAAAACAAAAAAATCAAAAGGTGTGATTTCTTAGTGGGACGTGTCAAACTTGGAAATGCAAACGCTCAACGTAACAATAATAAAAAGAAGAAAAATGGTTTTAATACAGAGTTTGAATCCTATGCTCAGCATGAAGCGATGAAAATGAGCAATCAAAAAAAAGAAGACTAATGACGTACAATCCACTATCGTTTGTAATTATAAACGGTAGTGGATTTTTTTGTTGTATGTATGTTTTCTCATTAGAGCAGAGTATGTTAAACTCTAGCAATAACGCTTTACGATATAAGATGTGAAATACGAGACACGTCATTCTGATTTTTAAAAAATGAAAAGAATGGTTGGATTGAAATTCCACCTAATTATATGATGAGATATGATATGATACTAGTAGAGTTAGTTGAGAGAGGAGAAAAAATGCTTAAAGAAGACAATCATTTATTAATCGTAGACGGAATGGCTCTACTTTTCCGCTCATTTTTTGCAACATCTGTTTATGGAAACTTTATGGTAAACAGTAAAGGGATACCAACAAATGCAGTGAACGGCCTATTAAAGCATCTTATAGCTGCAATTGAATATGTAAAACCAAGCCATGTCGTTTGCTGTTGGGATATGGGGAGCAAAACATACCGCAACAATATTTTTTCAAATTATAAAGCAAATCGACCTGAAGCACCAATAGAATTACAACCACAATTTGATTTAGCAAAAGAAGTTGTTAAAGCTTTGGATATTCCGAACATTGGTCTAGAAGGCTATGAAGCGGATGATTGTATTGGAACTCTTACTAAAACATTTGAGGCTGATATGAGAATTACCATCCTAACAGGTGATAGAGATATTCTTCAACTATTAAATGACCAAGTAAATGTTCTCATATTTCAAAAAGGGATTGGCAATTATAAACACTACACAAAGCAATTATTCCAACAGGAATTTGAAATTGAGCCAGAAATGCTTATTGATGTAAAAGCTTTAATGGGAGATTCAAGTGATAATTACCCAGGAGTAAAAGGGATAGGGGAAAAAACAGCCTATAAGCTTGTTTCAAAATATAAATCAATTTCATCGCTATTAGACAATATAGACGAATTAACAAAGGGACAAAGAACTAAAATTGAAAATGATTTAGAAATGCTTCATCTTTCAAAACAACTTGCTGAAATTAATTGTCAAGCTCCGATAGAATGTAACCTAGAAAATGCTCAATTAACAATTAACGAAGAGAAAGCATTTTCGATGATTGAAGATCACGAATTAAAAGGGATTCAAAATCTCTTGAAGAATATAACAAGTGTAAGAGAGGCAATTTAATGCCTCTTTTTACTTTGTATTTTTTTTCTTTGCAGCATTTTCTAATTTACTTTTTGGTTCAGTTGAAAACTCAACATCGTCACCATGTCCTTGAGGGTTGACTCCATGAGCGACCTTCCCACGGTTATTCCCCTTGTTTTTACTACTCATCTCTAACACCTCCATTATAATTATTTCCCCTTTTTAGTTAATACATCCTAGGTAAAAAATGATAGAATCTACCGACATTTTTCGATATGATAAGAATATATCCTTATTATGATAGGTGGAACAAGGTTGAGTAAAACGTTTAAATCTTTTACAGAGTATATTGATTATTTATCGTCAAAAGGTTTTTCATTTGGAATCGAGGAGTTTGGGTTTATCGAATTTGGTAAAAACTATACAGGATCAACGGATCAAGTAGTCATTATCGCTTTAGAATTGACATTAAAAATTCAACGTGAATTTGATGGCGCATTTTTTATATCATTGTTAGAAAAGTTTAAGCAAGAAAACATCGCAAATAAAAAACAAGCAAAAAAACATCTTGAGGAGTTAAATATCATTTAAAAAACCTCTGGAGAACCAGAGGTATCTTACATACTAGGTTTATGTTTTATTAAAAATCCCTTGATTTTTTTAAAATCAGGTAGGTCTGTTACAATCATAGCAAGAAAAATAAATATACATCCAATTAACCCATTTTGAGTTAATCGTTCATCGATCACGACATACGCAGTTATTGCTGCAAAGACGGGTTCCATTGCAAATATTAATGCTACTCTAGCAGCTGAAGTATGTTTCTGAAAAGTTGTCTGGATAAAAAAAGCTAGAGCTGTCGCAAATATAGAAGTAATAGTTAATGCAATGATAACCTCCTTATTAAAAATATTTGTGAAAGAAAATTGTGTGCTTCTTTCGAAAAGAAAAGAACTTATAAAGCTGAAAATCGATACTGTTCCTAATTGAGCAATTGTTAATGGTAATGTTTTATGTTTCCCTGAATACTTACTAGTTAAAATAATATGTAAAGCGAATGCGACTGCACATAATAAAGTGAGGACATCACCGATATTCATATTTTCAATATCACCGACAGTAAGAAAATAAAGACCAGCTGCTCCTATAATGGAACCGAGGAAAATCACAAATTTTGGCTTTTCCCGTAAAAGCCAAATTGAAAGCAATGGCACGATCATCACACTAAGACCAGTAATAAAGCTTGATTTTGATGATGTTGTGTATAATAATCCAACCGTTTGCAGTCCATACCCTAAAAATAAAAAGAATCCTAAAGATATTCCCGATTTTAGAAGTTGAAAAGAAAAAAGTGTGTGAGATTTTTTCCTCATAAAAATCATTAATATTAGTGTTGCAATGAAAAACCGAATACCATTAAATAAATTTGGTGGTAGGAGTTGTATTGCATTTTGGACAATGACAAATGTCGCACCCCAAATAAACGCCACGAATAATAAGCTGCTATCTGCTACAATTGTTTTTTTCAATGATGTCACGTCTTTCTATTTTTAGTATCTATTGATGTAAAATAGCTTTTCTCGCAAGTTGATCAGCTACTTTATTTTCACTACTAGGAACCCATTTAAGAAAAAATAACTCAAATTGTGTTGACAGTTTTATTACTTCCTCTAATAATGGGGCATATGCCTTATTTTTTACAAATTGTTTTTCAAATGCTTGGTTAACAAGTTGTGAATCTGTTCGAAAAGAAACAATTTTAAATTTTTTTTGGAGACATATTTCTAATCCTTTAATTAAAGCGTGAAATTCTGCTTCATGATTAGTCATAATTCCAAGTGGTAAAGAATACTGTTCATTATTGCCGTTTCCTTTAATAAAAACGCCAGCACCGGATTTTCCAGGATCGCCCGCACTAGCTCCATCTATATACACTTCAATCATGCAACAATACCTCTCCTTAGTTTTTAATGTTTAATTTAAATGAAATCGATGGTAAAATAAAAAAATGCTTAAAATATAAAGAGAAATGCTAAGGGAAATCGAATATGATTATAACATATTGATAACATTAGATAATAGAAAGAATAGCTCTTTGCTTTCTTAAATTTTGTATCTTTTTATTAAGTTACCGTTTTGTTAAGCACCTTAACAATAACTTGTCACACTCATCTATGTAGGAATCACGCAATTCGCTACAATAAATTGGTGCCAAAAACAACAATCTTTTAGAAATTGCTTAAAATAAAGAAATAGCTGTCTGATAATTTGATTTTACTCTAGGAGTGACGTAATTGAATTATAAAATAGAGTGGACTTACGAAACGAAAAGAAAGCATCGCACTAACCTCTATACAGATTATCTTTCATTAAATGAAGCAATCACTTTTGCTGATGATTTTGTTCAAACTGGCAGGGCAAAAGAGTTATCAATTTTTTCGGAGGATGGCGGAAGCTGGACTTTAAAAGAATTAAAAAAATTTAGAGATATCGTGAAGGATGAACCTCATGATGTCATAGCCTATTTTGATGGAGGATATCAAAAGGATACGAGAATTGCTGGTTTTGGTGTAGTTATTTATTATACACAAAGTGGAAACCAATATCGTATCCGAATGAATGAAAGGGTAGAAGGGCTTACATCAAATAATGAGGCAGAATATGCAGCATGTCTTTTTTTAGTTAATCTCCTCGAAGAGAATGAAATGATAAAGCAAAAAGTGACAATAAAAGGTGATTCTCAAGTAGTTCTTAATCAGCTTGCAGGTGAATGGCCATGCTATGAAGCGGAATTTACAACATGGCTGGATAAAATAGAAAATAAATTGAAAGAATGTCAAATTACACCTAAATATGAGCCAGTTTCTAGAAAAGAAAATAATGAGGCTGATAAACTTGCGACACAGGCAATAAATGGTGTAGAGATAAGAAGCAAAATGAAATTAAATGGAGAAGCTGATGAAAATGAATAAAAGACAAACATTACAAGAAATTAGTGAAATTTTAGATACTTATTGTGTAGATTGTTTATTAAAAAAGCATTTTAGAGAAGAATATGGAAAAAATTATGCCCATTCCTTTTGTATTAATAAATGTACTGTAGGTCAAAAAATTAAAAAGGTTGGGGAAAAATTAAGCAATTAAATAAGAAAAAATGACGTAAAGGGTCTGAATTCTCATTTAGGATAAATAGATAGATACTAGTAGTTAATAGTAACTAACTATTTATTTTTTTGAAATCAGACCCTTTTGATGTCTATTATCAACACTAAACATTTTAATTAGCTTGGGGAAAAATCGTTTTTAAATAACTATAAGCAGCCAGGGGCATATAACCCCAACTGCTTATTATGTTTATTGTTTTGCTTCAGATAATTGATGCTCACATTGTTGAAGTAATTCATTTTGCTTAGCTAAAAATTGTTCATCAACACCAGTTTTAGGGGACTGATTAATCAGATTTCTAGCATCTCTAATAGCATTTTCCGCATGTTCCATCGCTTCTGGGTCTAATTGCATGGTTGCTGAACCTACCATTTTTTGAGCGGCTATTACGGACATTTTAATTTGTTCTAAGTCATTCATACCACTTATTAATCCAGTATGATTAATTTGGTCCATTTTTTAAACACCTCCATCATTATTGTTTGACATCAATCAAATAAATATTCGTTAAAAAAAACAATAAGATTAATATATCGAAAATCTTGTTGTCATGGTAAAATGAAGAAAGACGTATACTATGTAAAAATATAACACGAATATGCAACTTTTTAACTAAAAAAATCGTCAAATTACGTACTAGAAAGGGGGAAAAGCAGTAATGGGAAATGATGCTTTACATTTAACGATAAAGGAAGCATTTTCAGAAATATATCGTGATCTTGATAAATTAGTCTTTATAGCGAACAATGCGAATATTTTTAACCAACATGAAGTGAGTCGGATTGAAAAAGGGATTAAACAAAATATAAAAGCAATCGAATATATTATAGTAAGTCAAAAATAAACAAAGAAGTAAGTAGAATAAGTAGTACATTTAACTTCCAATTTAATTGCAAACAAAAAAGAGGCGGAGTTACCTCGGCCTCTGTTAGTTTCATGCATTGTATGTTAAATCACATTAATTTTGTTGTGATTATAACTTTGTTACATTTGCAGCTTGTGGTCCACGATTTCCTTCTACAATTTCAAAAGAAACCTCTTGACCTTCTTCTAATGATTTGTATCCTTCACCTTGGATAGCAGTGAAGTGTACGAATACATCGTCCCCACCTTCAACTTCGATAAAACCAAAACCTTTTTCGTTGTTAAACCATTTTACTTTACCGTTTTGCATAGTACTTAATCCTCCTAATACTGTAGCACAGGTGGTGCTAAAAAAAGTTTTTATCAAAAGCGGAATATAATATGTATGAGAATAATATTTTATAAAAACGCTATCATATATACTCAGCTTAATGATGCTTTTACTATACAACATATTTATAACACACGTCAAGGTGAAGAAGAAATTTTTAACAAAACTTTCTGAAACTTAAAATTTAAAATAATACATTTATTTGTCCAAGCATATAATGGTTAAAAAGTATGGAGTTGGATTAAATGCGTAGAATTCGATTATATGGTGAAGATATTTTCATTATAAGAAGTAGAAGAGTAGATGATGAAGGTTTTTCTAAAGCAATTGATTTTGTAACAAAATCAAATCGTGAATTATTAAAAATGAAGAAGTCATCATCGGTTCTCCTTCAGGACAAAGAGCGAAATTCAATTGTTGTCGAGCGCATAAATACAGATACATTTACCTTACTAGTTCAATATGAAATAAATTGTCAGAAAGTCTACCAAATTCAATAAAGAGTAGTTCCCTTTTTATAAAAAAAGGTTATAATAATGGTAATAACTAAAGTAGCTTTTTATAGCTGCATGAGATGAAGAGAATTATACATAATTCATCATACATTCTAGTAAGAGAAAAGCTACATTGGCTAATATGGAAGGAGAATGTCTATATGGTAGAAAAAACGTTTACGATTACAAATGATGCAGGGTTACATGCGAGACCAGCAACAGCACTTGTCAATGCTGTAAACTCATTCACATCAGAAGTTAATCTTGAAGCGAATGGTAGAACAGTAAATTTAAAATCTATCATGGGTGTCATGTCTTTGGGGATTTCAAAAGGAGCAGAAATAAAAATTACTGCTACAGGTAGTGACGAAGAGGCTGCATTAGAAGCAGTTGAGCGCGCTATTAAAACAGAAGGATTAGGTAATTAAAAAATATAAAGTGCAAGTACTCTTTATAGAGAGCTCTTGCACTTTTTTATTATTTGTAAAGCTATTCAATAGTATAGTGAAGAAAGAATTTTGAATGATTAATTATCTCCAGATTTATCCCATTGATCTTTATTTCGTTTATTTCCCTTACTATTATCTCCTGCGATAAAATCGTTTGCGATCTCCATTTGATTATGTCCGTTTTGAGGTGAATTTTGATTATTACTACCCTTATTGACTTTTTTCGTCATCGAATTCCTCCTTTAAAAGAATATCTATCATTCACTTCAAGATAAACAATATTACTATTCCAAAAATATTAGTAAAACATGCATTTCACCATTAATCATTATTCTAAAATGTTCTTGTTACCTCGGAGTGGTGGAGACTCCAAGGTGTTAACACAACACCTTTCTAGAACAATCCTACTCACATTGCAGGAGTCTCGCACATGGGATCCAAATAACCTATATATAGTTTATTAAAACAACAACATTTTAGAAAAGAGCCTTATAAAAAAACTACCTTTAATTAGTAAAGGTAGTTTTAACGATCTAATAATCAACCATTTGCAACGATTGAACGCTCAGGTTTAGCGAGCTTTTCACTTAGATGACTTGTATTGTGTACCCATCCAGTGTATGATGCTTGAATGTTGTTTTCCTTATCAAATTTAACGACAGCCATATATGGATAATGGTTTTTATTTCGAAAACGTAGGTCTATCCATCGAACCTCAATTCCTGAGGAGGTAGGATGAGTTAGAACATGAGTATGCTTTGAGTTTGCTAAAAAATGATTAACGTTTTTATCCTTTAAAGATTTATTTATAATATTGCTATCATTGTTGTACTTATCAAAGTGATGATACCAAATAATTGCTTTCCCTTCGATACGCCCAACACCATAACTTTTTTCCTTTTCGATGACAATATCCCACTTATTTAACCAAATTGACGGAATTAATGTAATCCGATTTGAAGGTTGGGATTCTTCCGTGCCAATCAATTGTTTTTTTCTATTGGCTATTAGAAAACGGAGGATAATATAGCCAATAATAATGAAGTAGGCGTAAATAAAAACAAATCCTGGATGAAAACCGATGATCCAAAAAGTAAACCCAATAAAATGGATAAACATGATAAAGGGATCAAATAAGGGAATAATGTTAATGGATAACCACTTTTTTGTAAATGGGCGACCTGCTTGTGTACCATAAGCATTAAAAATATCAAACACGACATGTACTACAACAGCTATCAACGTCCAGATAAAAAGCTGAAAAAATGATGCATCATTGAAAAAGGAAAAAGTAATTCCACTTATTAATAATGACCAAATAAAAAGGGCGGGAATGGAATGAGAAGCACCACGATGATGTTCAACATACATTCCATTACCTTTGAAAAGCTTTATGAAATAGTCAAAATCTGGAGCATTTGAGCCGACCACAGTACAAAGCATTATAGCATTTGCTAATTGCGGATTTGAATCGATGGAAGGGTCTAAAAGAGCCAAACCAGCTAATCCAAAACCCATTGTAATATGAGTACTTGTATCCATGTTTCCCTCCAGGTAAGTGATAATTTTACCCGCTTCACCCTAGAGTTAAACTAATAGTTAACAGAGCCAGCCATCATATGTTTTTCTTTAATAAATGAAGATTCTTTAATAATATCTTCTAAAATCAAGTCAGCAGAATGAGGAACATGAAGCTTTTTTATATTCTTCTTCATCTCTTCAAGCTTTTCTTGATCAGAAAGAAGCTTATCAACTTCATCAGCCATATCTTCAATTTGATTGACAACAATTGCCGCACGATTCTGTTCAAAGAAAAGGGCATTTTCCTTTTCTTGTCCAGGTACTGGTTTAAATAGAATAACCGGTACACCAAGTGCTGTTGCTTCAGTTAATGTTATCCCACCTGGTTTTGTGATCATACAAGAAGTTATTTGATATAGTTCATCAACACGTTCAACATAACTATATACTTTAAAGTTTTCAGGATACATTTGTGCAAGTGGTTCAAGACTTTCCTTTAACAAAGTATTTTTTCCACATACAACAACAGTTTGAATATCCTTACGATTCGTAATAAATGTTTGACATAGCTCTTTAACATTTTTTAAAACACCGTGAGCTCCTGCCATGATTAACAACGTTTTTTTATTAGGATCTAGCTGATACTTTTCATAAATTTCTTTTTGATTTCGCTTTTCTTCAAATTGCGCACGGATAGGTATTCCAGTCACTTTAATAGAGTTTGGATGGACACCTATCTCAGTTAATTTATTTTTCACATGATTTGTAGCAACATAGTATTTATCGATATTTTCGTGAACCCATATTTTGTGTAAACAGAAATCTGTTAATACATTAAAGGTAGGGATGACTGTACCTGTTTTTCTACGGTACTCCGGAACGACAATCATTGGAAAAGTATTAATAATAATATCTGGTTGTTCATTTTGAACAATTTGATGCAACCGTTTATGTCCCATTTTAAAATAAAGATTCATCATCCGTTTATTGTAAATTTTGTCTACACCGTAATAAAAGAGTCGATAAAATTGTTTGCCAATTGAAAAGCTTTTTAAATATAAATATTGAGTAATTTCAGAAAAAATCGGGAAAGATTCTGAATATAAATTACAAATTGTTACTTTTTTAAAGCCAAGTTCTTTACATTTATTTTCTAGAGTTTTTGCTACCTGAACATGACCATTTCCGTACTTCGCTGTTAATATTAATACTTTTGAATTGCTATTGCTATTCAACATTTTCACCTCAATTTAATCAAAAACGGATCATTCAACAAATACAGTTTATTTAAATCAGTTAGAACCTAATGCAAAACAGTATACTATAATCTATTAAAATAAATAGTAGTGCATTCTTTACTGTTATTATATTAAGTTATTTTTTTGAAAAAAAGACATTTTCAACATAAGAAAGTACAAAATAATATCTTAAGCTATAGTAAGCATATCTGAATCTTGCTATTGAAAATAAAACTGAATTTGTCTTAAAGAATACCATACAAATATTACTTTTTTATAAAGCAATTATTAATTATTTCTTAAGATGTAAAATATTGAAATAATTGATTATTATGATTTGAATCAAGTAGAAAGGTTGAAAGTAAAATTACCTATTTACAAAGTGAAAAATCTTCTTGCCTTCTCAATCCCAAATATATGGTGTTTCTTGATATACATAGTAATTTAACCAATTAACAAAGAGCAGGTTTGCATGTGAACGCCAGCAATGAACAGGTGTATTTGCAGGATTGTTATCTTCAAAGTAGTTTTTAGGTATATCAATGTTTAAACCTTTTGCTAAATCTCTTTCATATTCATCCTTTAGCGAAGTTCTTTCGTATTCAGGATGTCCTGTTAAGAATATGTGCTTCCCATCCTTAGACATAACAAGGCAAACGCCAGCTTCCTCTGAATAGGAAAGAATCTGAAGATCCGAAATTCGTTCAATATCATCCCTCTTTACATCTGTATGTCGAGAATGTGGAACGTAATAGTGGTCATCGAATCCTCTTAATAATTTTATAGACGGATCAATTATTTCATGCTTAAAAATCCCAAAGCATTTTTTGTCTAATTTATATTTATTTACACCGTAGTGATGGAAAAGTCCTGCTTGCGCACCCCAACAAATATGTAAAGTTGAGGTAACGTTAGTCTTTGTCCAATCCATTATCGTTTGTAATTCTGGCCAATATAATACCTCGTGGAATTCTAAGTGCTCGATCGGAGCTCCAGTAATAATCATTCCGTCAAATTTTCTATGTTTAATATGTTTAAATGTTGTATAAAATTCTTTTAAATGTTCAATCGCTGTTGTTTTAGATGTATGCGTTTCTGGTCTCAAAAATGTTATGTTTAACTGGAGGGGAGAATTTCCTAACAAACGCAATAATTGTGTTTCAGTTTTTTCCTTTTCAGGCATAATGTTCAAAATAACAATGTTTAAAGGTCGAATATCTTGAGAATATGCTCTTTTTTCGTCCATAATAAAAATATTCTCTTGTTCTAAAATTTCTTTTGCTGGTAAATGACTAGGTATGTTAATTGGCAAAGCAAGCACCCCCGAAAAATGATTTCATCTTTCTGATGATTTAATAGTAACAAATTATTATAAATTGTTTTGTTTATTTATATAAAGTGATTAAATAATTAGTAAAAACGTTATTTCAGATAAAAACAGTATTTTACTTAATCAGCTTTTTATTATAGCATGCATTGATTGATTATACTTAAGTTCTAATGTTTTATTATAGAAAATTTAGAATAATAATTCAAACTGAATTTTTGTATTTAACTTAAAAAATTTAAGGAATTATTTAATTAATAGTTGAGGCAGGAGACCATTATGTTCGATCCGACAGTATTTGATAATTTAAAAGTGATAGTTGAAGGGTATATTTATGATTTAGATCTTGAGAAATTAATAGTTGTTACAGATCGAAAGGATACGATCGATCTTGCTACAATGTCAAGACTTTATTCGATCACAATTGCTAAGGAAGATAATAATAAGCGATATGTCACAATCGATATCAAAATGAGTCAAAAACAACTTGCAGGTGAGCTGTTAAAGACAGTCAAGGAACCAGGATGTGTTGTTAAGCTTTCTTTTCACGAAAAGGGAAATGGTCAAGAATATGATGAAATATTATTAAAGAAACTTAACAAACTTTGGGGGCAACATATAATTAAACTATTTATAACAAAAGAACTAACGGGTTCGATTAGCCATTTTTCTATTCTCTATTTGGTTGAATTTTGTACATTATTTGGTGAAAGGGAGAATGATATTGAGGAATTATTGCATATCGTTGATCACGCAATTACCTTATTACAGGTAAATTTTGAGGATTAAGCTTTTTGCTACTTACTACAAAATGAAACAATCTTTTATTGTGTGGGGAGTTTTAAAGTGAAAATGTATAAAAGGATAACCGATAAGTAGTCTCTTTTTTCATTACAAGATGCGCTCCATCTTATTGTCTTTGATAAATTAGCACCATTTTGTAGTTGGAAAAGTAGGGTGGTTGGAACAAATATAGAGACTCCTTTAGGGGATGCAGGAAAGGTGAGATATTATTTAAACCCGCACTGTCCTAAAAGGAGTCTTACCACACAACCTCAAAATGTCCAACATATAAAGACAACAAGTTTACGAAAAAAACCTATAGAATGAAGACATACTGAACTTGATTGAAAGGTAATGCTGTAACAGCTTGTAGCTTATAGCCAATACTAATAAGCTGTGATATCGTTTCTGCGCAATTAGGTCGAGGTGGTTCGATTGGGGCATGGTAACTTTTATATATTTGGATAAACTTATTATGGATTGAACAATTTAGTATGATGACATGTTTTCCAAACCATGGTTGACCAATGTCATGGTAGTTTGTTTGTAATACCAATGTATATACACCCTTTAATTTTAATTATGCAACATCTATGTGGAGAATAGCGTGTAATACAAGATTCCTTCCTATATCATCAAGCTTTTGGAACTTTTTTTGCTCCTAGATATCTTTCCTTCCAGTATGGGTTTGAAAGACTTGTAATCGTTACCCCTTTTGAAGAGCTTGTGTGTATAAATTGCCCGTTTCCTAAGTATATTCCTACATGAGAAGGGCCTGGCTTATAAGTCTCGAAAAAGACTAAATCTCCAATTCCAACCTTTTGTGTATCGACCGTATAGTTCCAAATTTCATTGACCGTTCTCGGTAATAGAATATTCGTTTCGGCAAATACGTATTTAATAAAGCCACTACAATCGAATCCAGAGGGAGTATTTCCGCCCCATTCGTACTTTGTACCAAGTAAGCTTTTCGCAATAGATGTAACTGATGATTGTAACTCTGTGTTATGAGCTGTCTTTACCTTCTTCGTTGTTAGTGTTATCCCCTTTTTATTTCGGTTTGAAAGTAAATGAATTTGTGTAGGTGAATTAAGCTTTCCAGTTTCTTCGAGATTATTTTTTTGCTGATACTCCTTAACTGCTTGTAATGTAAGTGGACCAAATACCCCATCAATTTGACCATAATAATAATTTAAAGCATGTAATTTTGTTTGAAAGGATTTAACCTCCTCTCTAATATCTCCGTATTGAAATTCTTCAACAGGTTTTTTTATAGAGGTTAATTTTGTTAATGTTTCCTTTCCAACAATTCCATCAACCTTTAAATGGTGTAGCCGTTGAAACTGCTTGACAGATTTCTCAGTTAATTTTCCATACACACCATCAACAGCACCTTGATACAATGTAAGATCGGCAAGATTTGCTTGAATATTTGAGACAAAATAACCAGTGTGCCCATATCGAACGACTTGTGTATCCTCTATTGCTTTTGTAAAATCTTTTTGACTAGCTTCCTCAGAGGCCATAACGAGAGCAGGACCACTAAATAAAATGCCGGCAGCTACAGAAGAAATGATCAATGCATCTTTCGTTGGTTTTACTACCTTCATCGTTGTCTCTCCTAACATGGATAAATTATAATACAATATCAATGAAAACATACGATTCAGATAGGGGATATATGACAAAATAGGTGAAGGACGTCTACCGTTAGACAAGTTTGAAACCTATTGATAGCACTCATTTAAATGACTATGTTACAATATTATTACGAATGAAAGGAGTTGCGCATTATGAAAATTAAGTCGATAGAACCTACTCCTAGTCCTAATACAATGAAGGTGCTTTTGACAGAGGAGTTGCCTTCAGGTAAAAGCAATAATTATAAAAAGGATCAGGCAAACGAAGCTCCAGGTGTAATTGGAGAGATATTAAAAATAGAGGGTGTAAAAGGTGTTTATCATGTAGCAGATTTTTTAGCTGTTGAGAGAAACGCAAAATTTGATTGGAAGGATATTTTAGCACAGGTTCGCCAAGCATTTGGTGAAAACATTGAAGAAGGGCTTAATAATGAGCAAAATACTGATGAAGCATTTGGTGAAGTCAAGGTATTTATCCAAATGTTCCATCAAATTCCTATGCAACTTAAGCTTACCGATGGTTTAAAGGAAGAGCGCTTTGGACTGCCGGAACGTTTTAAAGAAGCTGTATTGGCTGCTCAACAAGCAAATGATAATATTGTGTTGGAGCGAAAGTGGAAGGAACATGGGGTAAGATATGGTGAGCTTGCTGACATTGGTAAAGAGGTTGTTGATGAAATCAGTGCAGCATATCCTAATGACCGACTTGAAAAATTAATCCAAGCGGCATCTATGGAAAATCAAGTTGAAAATTACAATAATAGAAAATCATACAAAGTAACATTAGATATGATGGATCATGAAGATTGGACTGTACGTTTTTCGCATTTAGATCAAATGGACCCAACAGAAGAAGATATACCAGTCTTAGAAAAAGCGTTAGACGATGAAAAGCCATCTATCAGAAGACTTGCTACAGTGTATTTAGGCATGATTGAAAAACCTAGCGTACTTCCATTATTGTATAAAGCACTTAAGGATAAATCGGTGACTGTTAGAAGAACTGCAGGGGATTGTTTATCTGATCTTGGGGATCCTCAAGCGATGGAACCGATGATGGAGGCATTAAAGGATAAAAATAAACTTGTTCGCTGGAGAGCGGCAATGTTTTTATATGAAGTTGGCGATGAAAAAGCTTTACCAGCTTTAAAGGCAGCAGAAGATGATTCAGAGTTTGAAGTGAGTATGCAAATAAAAATGGCTATAGAAAGAATCGAAGGTGGAGAAGAAGCTAAAGGTTCGGTTTGGAAGCAAATGACTGAGAGTAGAAAGAATTAAACAAGTCAATACTGGATTATAGAAAAAATGACTTTTCAGCAAAAATAATAATTTATTAGAGGATTGGAGTGATTGAATATGTCAATGGCATATGAAGAATATATGAGACAAATCGTTAAACCGATGAGAGCTGAGTTAACTAATGCGGGTTTTGAAGAATTAACTTCCGCTGAAGAAGTAGAAAACTTTATGGAAAATGTAAATGGAACAACTTTAGTTGTTGTTAATTCAGTTTGTGGGTGTGCAGCAGGTTTAGCACGTCCTGCAGCAACACAAGCTGTATTACATGCTAGTAACAAGCCTGACCAATTCGTAACAGTATTCGCAGGACAAGATAAAGAGGCAACAAGTAAAATGAGAGAATATTTTACGGGATATGAGCCTTCATCACCTTCAATGGCTCTATTAAAAGGTAAAGAGGTTGTTCATTTTATCCCAAGGCATGAAATTGAGGGGTATGGAATTGAAGAAATTATGCAAAACTTAGAAAATGCCTTTGCTAAATATTGCTAAACTATAAATGGGTGACAGAGAAGGAAAGACCTCTCAAGTAATAGCGACCTGTAATTAGAAAATGCTATTTCATGAGAATTACGTTCCTCTCGTGTCACCCCTCTTTTTGTATTGATAAAGAAAGTTGAGATGGAACATGATTGTTACAACCTCTGGAAGACCAAATAAATCTTCTATCTATAAAGCAAAGGAAATAGCACTGAAATTGAACAAACCATTTATGAATAGAAGTAAAAGATCGGTAGAAGAAATGAAACAATATTATGCACAAGATGTCCTTGTTGTTGGGAAAAATCGACTTGAATTGCATATTCTTCATTCAAATGAGCCATTGTTCTTTCATCCAAATTCAGCTATGTTTAGGATTAAAAGGCTTTTAAATCATGAGGAAGACCCTTTTTGCATTGCATGTAAACTTCATGAAGGGGACACTTTTCTTGATTGTACACTCGGATTAGCCTCTGATAGTATTGTTGCAAGTTTTGTCGTTGGTCAAGAAGGAATTGTTCAAGGGATAGAAGCGAATGAAATTTTAGCATATGTCGTACATGAAGGATTAAAGCAATGGGAAACTGGGATAAACAGTTTCGACAGTGCCATGAGGCGGATTGAGGTAAAGACAGGCAACCACCTTGATTATTTACGGTCATATCCAGATAATTCCTTTGATGTTGTATATTTTGATCCGATGTTTGTTGAAACAATTAGCGATTCAAAGGGGATTAGTCCATTAAGAAATATTGCAGTTTATTCTCCGTTAAGTTCAGAAACCATTGAAGAAGCTAAAAGGGTAGCAAAAAGGAGAATTGTATTAAAGGACCATTGGAAAAGTCATCGTTTTATAGAGCATAATTTCACAGTCACCGTTCGGAAATCAGCAAAATTTCACTATGGTGTTATAGAAATTTAAAATAAGTAGAATATAACATCATGGAGGTGTGTAAGACGATGGCTAAACGAAAATCTGATCCATCAACAACTGGACTTAGTTCTCCAAATGTTGAGGGACAAGGCACGACAGAACATGAAACTAGAGGAAAACAAGTAGATTCTGCAAGAAAAAAGACAAAAAGAACGTAAGTAAACAGGTGGATTGTATAAGTCCACCTGTTTATTTTTAATAAAAAAGGAATTATAGCAAACAGATTTCTTTAATGTTAATCCGTAATTTCCACATAAATAAAGTAAGCTATTGTAAGAAAAGAAAGAATAACAAAAATAGTCGTATAACTCATTTAAACTCCTCCTATCTGAATATTATTAATATATGTATGTACTCATTATTTTAAACGTTTACATTGCTCATTTAAAGAGTTATTATAAACTATTTTCAATTTGATTTAATTGGCCTGTAATATATTTGATATATTCATATTTTAGCTAATATGTTAAAATATAGAGTATAAACGAATTGGAAGGAAGAACGACGATGAACAAATGGCTAAGGAAATCGCTTGTCATTTTATTCTCAATCGCTACATTCGGACTTGTAACACCTCCTGCATCGTTAGCTCTAACAGATAAGCCATCAGATGATTCTACTGAAAAAGTTTCGTTTTCAGATGATGTCATTGAGCAATCTGCTTCACCCGTTGTCGAAGCGGAGCAGCCATTTGAAAAAGAACAAATTTTAACGAATATATTAAATGAGGCGGAGGAAAAGTCTTTACAAAAATTCGGGAATAAAATAGGCGGAGTAATTGAAGATGAATTTAAAGAAGTCATATTACCGAAAATGGAAGAGATTATTACATATTATTTAAATGAAGAATCTGATGAGCTTTTTGAACATCTTGAAGTATCTAAACCTTCAGGTGGAACGGGTGAGAAGATTTTTCATATTTATAATACAGAAACAGGTCAGGATGTTTTAAGATTCCATGTCCGAAGAGAAAATCGTCCATTAGAAGGATATTGGTTCAATTTCCATTATCATACTTATCATGATTCTTTCCAATCGCATAAGGATTTAGGCAGCATTTATTGGGATAAAAATACTCCTCCAAATTGGATGGTATATAATTAAAAACTTTACTTAAAACAGTTAGTAAAAATACTATTAAAATAAAAATATAGTAAGACAAATAAGAATGGAAGTCGAGATCCTTTCATTTTTATTTGTCTTTTTGTTTGTCTTCTTTCGAATGATTGTGATGTAAAGATGATGCTATTGGTGAGATTCATGGAGATATAAGTAGATATAAACTTATAGAAGGCTTTTCGCACTTCTTCTGCTCGCTAGGTCAAGTTTTAGAGAAATTTAGTTATTATGTTATGAGAATAGCTTTTATTTTACAATAATTAAGCTTAGCTTGTTAGCATTACTCACCACCACTATATTTTGATTATTTTCACCGCCATACATAGCTTTTATTGGAAATTGTCTGGACATAGAATCATCTATTAAATTATAATACTATAGTATTAGTAAACTCCTATTTTGATAAATAACCTCATTTCATTTTTTCACCGTTATAAATATCTTTATACATCACGAAAGGAAGTACATCATGAAGAGAGCTATTTTCTTTATTTTTTTAATCTCTCTACCTATTTTTCCGATATTTCAGCTAGTAAATGCAAGTCCAAATGGTGTTAAACTTTCAACATATACTTTTCATTCAATAACATTCTCTAATCAAAAACCAGCTTTAGGTGAAATGATTTATTTACCAGATACGGCCTTTAATGAAGCACAAGTATTACACATGATAAACAATCTAGAGAAAATTGATTATAATATATTAAAGCTTGCTGAAAAGCAAAATATTAAGATTATATTATTTCAAGGACCACTGACAGAATTAAATGGTTTAAGTAGATTAAAAGATAAAAAACCTAGGGGATATTCAGATTCTGATCCAACTTGGGATTCGGTTCCAGGTATGAGTGCAGATCGGGTGGTTTATGCTAAAATAGGTCATAGTGAGTATGGGAAAGGACATACTTCTATTTCACTAGAATTACATGAAATTGCTCATGCGATTGATCGATATGTTTTCAATCATGTAAGAGACAATTCGATATTTATTGAAATATGGAAGCAAGAGGTAAATCGAATTTTCCCATCTCAAAAATATTATCTTAACTATTCAGAGGAATATTTTGCTGAATCATTTGCGATGTTTTATTTTAGTCCCGAAACAAATAAAGAACTTTTTGAAAAAGCTCCACATACATTTGCTTTTATACAATCATTAGAAGAAGAAGCAGAAATCCGTTTAAAATAGTATTGAAAAGTAAGCAAACATGGTAAAATATAAAAAGTATTTTTAGTTAGGGGATAGAAAAAATATGAAGCAATATTTAGATTTATGTAAACATGTTTTAGAAAATGGTGTTAAAAAAGAAGATCGAACAGGGACAGGTACGATTAGCACATTTGGTTATCAAATGAGATTTAATTTGCAAGAAGGCTTTCCTTTAATGACGACAAAGAAACTTCATACTAAGTCAATCATTCATGAATTGCTTTGGTTTTTGAAAGGTGATACAAATATAAAATATCTTCAAGAGAACGGAGTAAGAATCTGGAATGAATGGGCTGATGAAAATGGTGAATTAGGGCCAGTATATGGTCATCAATGGCGATCATGGCCAGCTCATGATGGATCTTCAATTGATCAAATCTCTAATGTTATTCACCAAATAAAAAATAACCCAGATTCAAGAAGATTAATTGTTTCTGCTTGGAATGTTGCAGATGTTGACAATATGGCATTACCGCCGTGTCATTGTTTTTTTCAATTTTATGTAGCTGAAGGTAAATTATCTTGTCAACTATATCAACGTTCTGCAGATGTCTTTTTAGGTGTACCTTTTAATATTGCTTCCTATGCATTATTAGTTTATATGGTTGCTCAAGTTACAGATCTTGAAGTAGGTGAATTTGTTCATACTTTTGGTGATGTCCATATTTACCTTAATCATTTAGAGCAAGTGAAAGAACAATTGCAAAGGGAACCTCGTCCATTACCAGTGTTAAAAATAAATAAGGATGTTAAATCGATCTTTGATTTTACGTTTGACGATTTTTCTATCGAGAATTATCACCCACACCCTCATATTAAAGGAGTTGTAAGCGTGTGATATCATTATTACTAGCAATGGATGCGAATCGCTTAATTGGGAGGGAAAATCAGCTACCCTGGCATTTACCAAAGGACCTAGCCTATTTTAAACGAATGACGATGAATCATAAAATCGTCATGGGCCGTAAAACATTTGATTCAATCGGTAGACCTTTACCAGGTAGAGAAAATATCATTTTAACGAGAGATAAACAATTTTCTCGTAACGATTGCCTGATTATCCATTCAATGGATGAATTGCTTGAACTATCTAAGCAATCTGATGAAGAGATATTTGTTATTGGTGGTTCAGAGATTTTTAAAGAAATTTTACCTCATTCTGATCGCTTGTATATAACACATATTTATCATGAATTTGAGGGGGATACATATTTTCCAGAAACAGATGATGAAGACTGGGAAGTTATATCGCGTGAGGTAGGAGAGACAGATGATAAAAATCCTTACCATTTTGAATTTGTCGTTTATGAGCGAAAAAATAAGTAGTTAAACAAAAAAGGCGTTCTCACAGTTTAAAGTGGAGAACGCCTTTTACATATTTTGGATTTAAGGAAGTAAATAAAAGAAAACAGAAAAGAAATGAAATATACTGCCTGCTAATACAAATAGATGCCAAATTGCGTGATGATATTTAAAACCTCTCCATACATAAAATACTGCTCCGATTGTATAAAGTAAGCCTCCAATAACGAGTAAAATCACACCAGGTGTAGGGACGTTTGAAATGATATGGTTCCAAGCAAATACGATTAACCATCCCATAATGACATACATTATTGTTGAAAAGAATAAATATTTCTTAACAAAAAAAGATTTAAATATCGTTCCAGCTATTGCTAATCCCCAAACAATTCCAAATAACGTCCAACCGACCCAGCCTTTAACAGCAATAAATAAGAAAGGTGTATAGGTTCCAGCAATAAAAAAGTAAATCGCCGAATGATCGAGAATTTCAAAGAAATCCTTTGCTTTTCCAGCCGGAAAACTATGGACGAGAGTAGAAGCAGTATATAGGAGTAGCATTGTTACCCCAAAAACAGTAAAGCTTACGATGTGCCATGCTGTTCCATATAATGAGGAGTAAACAACCAATAAAACAAGTGCTGCAATGCTTAATATTCCGCCAATTCCGTGAGTAATCGAATTGGCAATTTCTTCACCTTTTGAAAATGTATGTGTGTTTGCCATGAAAAGCTCCTTTCAAAATATATGATTTTTTATTGAATCGAGAATGAGTAATACATTTTTATTATTTGATTTTTTCTTTAAGAGAGAGAAGGAAGTCTAACCCTTCTAATGTAATTCTAGTTCCTGCTCGTCCTCTACCTTTTGTAATATATTGTTTCTTTTCAAGATAGTCTAGGCGGTGTCTCACTTGTTGTGTTGTTAGAGGTGTTGCGAGCGATTTACTATTTTCTGAAATTGACCTTCTACTTGCTGGTTCACCCTTTTCATTTTGTTGCTTAATTTCTTCTAAGATAAATGCATATTCTAGTTTTTCCATCATCGTTAATTGTAACGGACCTGTTTGATTAGTTTTTTTCTTTTTTTGTTGATGATCTTGTTTAAGTTTGTTTAAAAACTGTGGTAGATCATGGAGTTGTATGGAACGACCGTCACATACAGTAACCATATATTTCACTGCGTTTTTTATCTCGCGAAAATTTCCTGGCCAATGGTATTGACATAAGACATCCATAACAGCCTGATCGAGTCTAATTGATTGATTTATCTCATTAAGGAAGTGATTAACAAAAAGCGGTATATCTTGTTTCATATCCTTTATTTCAGTTAAGTTTATTGTTAACACATTTAAGCGGTATAAAAGATCTTTCCTGAAATCTAACGCATCATGCAATGAGCTTGAGGAGGAAGAGATAAAGCGAATATTCAAAGGAATTGATTTAGCATGATGACTACTTTTTCTTAACTGTTTCTGTTCCAGAACATTTATAAGTCTAGTTTGTAGCCTTTTTGGTAATTCACCAATATTTTTAAAATATAATGTGCCACCATTTGCTTTTTCAATAAGGCTTTGGCTAGATTCATCGATTGTTCCAAAAAGTGTCAATTCGAGATAATCTTCATCCTGTTCATTACAATCAACAGTTATAAATGGTTTATTTTTTCGAGTTGAAAAGTTATGGATAGCTTTAGCAAATAAATATTTACCAGTTCCAGTCTCACCTTGAATGAGGATCGGATAGTCTGTTAAAGCGATTTTTTTTGCAATTAGTTTATTTTCAATAATAGCTTGATTATTTCCTATGATATCATTAAAACTAATAGGTAATTGAGTATCCTGTTGTACTCGTGTATTTAAATCATTAGTTTCACTTATAGTTGTTGGCAAAATGGTTCCCCCTGTATTGTTCATATTTATATCATAACACCCAATTGGAACTAAATACACCCAATAAGCAATATTTCTTTTATATTCTTTATATTTTAAATTTTTGTAAAATTTTTTATCTATTCCTTTATATTTTTTATAATCGTGATATAATTTTCTATTAACAAGTATTTGAAAGGGTCGTGAACATGAAACAAACTATCGATGAGGTACATAATGTACATGTAGAAGACATTTTAAAAGCACATCATTTATTAAAGGATGTAGTAACACATACACCCTTGCAAAAAAATAAACAATTATCTGAAAAATATGATTGTAATGTATATTTAAAGAGAGAAGATTTACAAGTTGTCAGATCATTCAAAATTAGGGGAGCTTTTAATAAAATTAAACAACTTGATGAAACCCAAACCGTAAATGGCATTGTTTGTGCAAGTGCAGGTAATCATGCGCAAGGAGTGGCATTTTCATGCAATCAGCTGAAAATTCACGGGAAAATTTTCATGCCATCTACAACACCTCGTCAAAAAGTAACGCAAGTTGAATTATTCGGAAAAGAATATGTCGATATTATTTTAATTGGTGATACATTTGATGATGCATATCAGAAGGCTGTAGAATGCTGTGAGGAAGAAAATCGTACGTTCATTCATCCTTTTGATGATGTTGAAGTTATTTCTGGTCAAGGAACGATTGCAGTTGAAATATTAAATGATACAGATGTCGAAATTGACTATGTAGTGGCTAGTGTTGGAGGAGGAGGCCTCATTTCAGGAGTCGGCGCTTATTTTAATAGTATTTCTCCTTCAACAAAAGTTATTGGTGTTGAACCATCAGGTGCTCCTTCATTATTTCAATCGAGAATGGAAGATAGAGTCGTTGCATTAGATGAAATTGACAGCTTTGTTGATGGTGCTGCTGTAAAAAGAATAGGTGATAAAACTTTTACAATTTGTAAAGAGGTACTTGATAAGGTACTTCTAATACCAGAAGGTAAAATATGTACAACTATTTTAGAATTATATAATGAAAATGCAATTGTTGCTGAACCTGCAGGCGCAATGTCAATTGCTTCATTAGACTTCCTAAGGGAGGAAATTAAAGGGAAAAATGTTGTATGTATCGTAAGTGGAGGTAATAATGACATTGGTCGTATGCAGGAAATTAAGGAACGCTCAATGATTTATGAAGGATTACAACATTATTTTATTGTTAACTTTCCGCAACGTGCAGGTGCTTTAAGAGAATTTTTAGATGAAGTACTTGGACCTAATGATGATATTAACCGTTTTGAATATACGAAAAAGAATAATAAAGAAAATGGACCTGCTCTTGTAGGGATCGAATTAAAGCACAAAGGTGATTATGAACCACTTGTTCAAAGAATGAAGAAAAAAGGCTTTTTCTATACAGAGGTAAATAAAGATAGTAATCTATTCCATTTACTTATTTAAGTGAAAAGGTACATGAATTGGAATGTATGTAAAATCCATAAATTCAACTGATTAAAATGAAAAATTTTGAGGCTGTCTAACGAAATAGTTAGGCAGCCTCTTTATCTTTATGATGTTTCTATTTGGCGCAGTATTTTCCTTGTTTATTCCCGCTACAGGCTTTCGATTACCGCGAACGGTCTGGGTTTCATGTTGTTAGGCCTGTAAAATCTCCCTTTGCGGTGTGATGCTCGCGACTCACGTATTCTAACCAATATACAAGGTGCTAATATATCAACAAAAGCTTTAAAAATGCCTTTAATTTATAATTAAAAACTTATAAAGTTTAAAATTAATCAAAAAATAAGAAAAATGTTCACAATTCACTATTGAATTGGAAATGTTTACAATTGAAACCTGTTCAATACACTGTATAATTAAGATACTATTCAAAGGGAAGTGATGAACCTGAGCAATGTGAAAGTGGTAACAGACTCAACAATTGATATTGATCAAAAACTAGTAGAAAAATATGGGATAACAATCGTTCCTTTATCGATTACAATTGATAATCATACATATATTGATGGAATCGACTTAAAGGCAGATGAATTTATAGATAAAATGAAGGTTGCTACTGAACTTCCGAAGAGTTCTCAGCCTTCTACAGGGACGTTTTTGGAGGTTTATGACCGTTTAGGTGAAGATGGAAGTTCTGTTATTTCAATTCACATGACACAAACGTTAAGTGGAACAATCCAATCTGCGCAAGGTGCATCGCAAATGACAAATACGGATGTAACTGTTATTGATTCAATGTTCATCTCCAAGGCTCTTGGCTTTCAAGTTTTAGAAGCTGCAAAAATGGCAAAAGAGGGATATGAAAAAGAAAAAATCGTAAAGAGGCTGGAAGTAATCCGGCAAAACACACGGTTATATATTACCGTCGATACTCTTGAAAACTTAGCAAAAGGTGGAAGGATCGGGAGAGGAAAGGCTTTAATTGGTTCTTTATTGAACGTTAAGCCAATTGCAAGCTTACAAGAGGGAGTTTATACGCCAATAAGTAAGGTGAGGAGTCATTCACAAGCCATTAAATATTTAGTCAAACAGTTTGCGGAGGATGTAAAAGGCAAGACAGTTAAAGCTGTTGGAATTGCTCATGCTGATGCTCATGATTTAGCTGCTAAACTTAAACAAGCGCTTATTGAGTTTGCTCCTAATTGTCAAATTGATATATCATATACAACACCAATTATTTCAACCCATACAGGTCCAGGGGCAATAGGATTTATGTTTTTCTCTGAATAATTTAGCAAGGAAGATGATTTGTTAAAAACATGCATCTTCCTTTTACGTTTTGGAGCATTTGTTTTACCTGTTATTTTACTGTGGTGTTTCAGTGTAAATAAATGGATGTTGCTTACATATAGTAAATTAAAGAGTACTAGATATAAAGAAGTCATAAAACCTTCACATGGTATCCTTTAATTTCCACACTTTCTTTGATAAAATTTCATAGTGGTTATCAGCATTCAAAAAAATGTGATAAGTGAAGGGTGAATAGTAGTTGTTTAATAAAAAATCTAGGTTTTTAGCTGCAATAATTGGTTTCGTTATTCTTTTACTTATAGTTGGTATCATCGGTTTTCAAATGTTTGGAACGGCATCTCCTATAAAAAATCCACTTAACTATGAAGTGCAAAATTTCCAATTTCATAATCAAGATGGTAAAACAGTTTCTTTAGAGGATTTAAAAGGAGATATTTGGCTTGCAAACTTCATCTTTACAAACTGTGAAACAGTTTGCCCTCCAATGACTGCTAACATGTCAAAAATACAAAAAAAGATAAAAGAAGAGGGCTTAAATGCAAAAATTATCTCATTTAGTGTAGATCCTGAAGTTGATACACCTGATAAGATAAAAGAATTTACAAAGCCATATGACATCACATTTGATAATTGGAGCTTCTTGACTGGATATAAACAAGAGGAAATTGAAAAGTTTGCTAGTAAAAGCTTTAAAGCGCTAGTAAAAAAACCGGAAAATTCAGATCAAGTCATACATGGTACGAATTTTTATTTAATTGATCAAAATGGAAGAGTAATGAAAGATTATGTTGGAAGTAATGCGGATACTCCTTATGAAGAAATTATCTCAGATATAAAAGCATTGGAAAATAGTAAATAGTAGTGATTATGATGGATTCCAAATTGGAATCTTTTTTACTAAGATTTAATTTTTATAAAATGATATAATTTGCCTTTAAACTAATTATAGGGTGATTGTATGTTGAAGAAAATAGTGTTAACCTTCATTTCATTTGTTATTTTAACAGGATGTTTGCAACAGCAAAGCTCAACATTAACAACTAATTCTATTAGCCTTGATACAAAAGAGCAACCTCCTAGTTCCTTTATTCCTAAGACGATAAAAGTTGTCGCAATTGGTGATTCATTAACTGAGGGAATAGGTGATGAATCAAACCAAGGTGGCTATATTGGGATGTTAAAGGAAGAGCTTGAAGAGGAAAAAAGAATAAAAGAGGTTGAATTAACTAATTTTGGAGTTAAAGGACATAAAACAAGTAATCTACAAAAAAAACTAAAAGAACAAAAGGTTATTTCTAGTTTGAAAGAAGCGGATTTCGTTATCATGACAATCGGGGGAAATGATTTAATGAAAGTTGTTCGGGGAAATTTATTTTCACTCGATTATGAGCCATTTCGTTTAGAACAGAAAAATTTTGAGAAGAATTTGAAAGACATTTTTACAACGATTCGAAAACACAATGCTAAAGCAGAGATTGTTTATATTGGATTATATAATCCATTTAAACATATGTTACCTGAATTAACGGAAATTGATGAAATTATTTCTGAATGGAATATGTCGACACAACAAATGCTACAAAAGGATAAGCATAGTATATACGTTTCAGTTGAAGATATATTTATATCAGAATCCGAAGAAATGTTACTTTCAGAAGATCAATTTCATCCTAATTCAAAAGGGTATTCGCTAATTGCAGATCGGGTGTTAGAGAAAATGAAATCTGAAAGTCTCTTCGTTGATATACGTTAAGAAATGAGTGGTTAATTTGAAAAAATGGAAATTTGCTTTTATTTTTTTGGCTAGTTTTAACTTATTGTGTATTCTTCTTATTGGCGGATATTTGTTTATTCCGGCAAAAACAGATAAACAAGTTTTACCGAAAGTAAGTAACCAGGATGAAACAGTTCCTTTTCTAATAAAAAGCGATAAAGAGTCATTAACAAAATTGATAAATCATTATCTTGAGGAAGAAACTGACCAAGAAAATTTACAATATCGGGTTGATATTAATAATTATGTAAATGTATATGGAGCAATAAAAGCGTTTAATAAAACGATTGATATGCAATTAGTATTAAAGCCAAAAATTATTTCTGATGGTAATTTACAGTTGCAAGTTAAAGAGCTATCAATAGGTCGTTTCCAATTGCCGGTCTCATATGTATTAACTTATATGAATACACATTATGATTTACCGAGTTATGTCAAAATAAATTCTAACAAAAAGGTTTTTAATATTTATCTTAATGATCTAACTTTAAAAAATGGATTTACTGCAAGGGCGGAGAGTTTTGATTTAGAAAAGGATAATATAAACTTTACTGTTAATGTACCGTTGCCATAAAAAAGCTAAAACGGACAAAAAATAGTTCGTTGCTGCGAACAATATAATTGGTAAATTTATCTACCTGTTATTGTGAGTTAGGAAATAATGAATAAATGATTCTAATGGTTGACGATTGAGGAAAAATAGATGACAATAAAAATTCATAGACAATCTTTTCCTTCTTAATTAACGAAATGCGTTAAATTAAGCATTTATACTTATCGTCACAATTTGTTTGGAAAAAATTTTTAAAATAGAATTACTAGAGATGTAGGGGGAATATGATTTGAAAAATAAATTTGTTATCTTTGGGTTGATTTCAATTCTGATTTCGTTATTTTTTGGAGGCGTGGCTTATCAGGAGCTTGTTGCTGAAAACATGGATGAAGTATACTTGAATATTGGTTATTGTACGTTATTTTTAAGTATTGCTGTATATATGTGGCATATAAAGGATGAAAAACAAAAGAACAATAGTTGAAAATGAGAGGGGTGAACCTCTCATTTTTTTTGCATTTCTTCATGTGAAATATTTCATTCATTTTCCCTTAGTATATACTACTACAGGGTGATGAGATGAATTATTCAGCGTTTTCTTCAGTAGTTTCTTCTTCAGTAGTGTCTTCTTCAGTTTCTTCAGTTTCAGTTTGTTCAGTGTTTGTTTCTTCTTGATCAGTTTCTTCTGTGTTGTTACATGCAGCCATTAAGAATACAGCAAGTAATGATGCTCCTACTTTTAATAATAAGCTTTTGTTCATTGTTTTTTCCTCCCATGTAACGAATAAGTGATCACTATCGAACCAGCTGGCTCAATTTAATAATAATTGAAAATAAGTGCATGTATACTCATTTTACAAAAATTGTACATAAGCTTTATAATGTTTAAATTTCCTAAAAATTGGATTAACAATCTTTACAATAAGTTATCGTAAAGATAGGTAAAAGGATAGTTTTCAAGATAAGGATTCGGTCAAAAGTCCATTAATTTAACTTTGCAGAAAAGATAGCTTTAAGACGTTCAATAAAATAATATTCGAATTAGTGAAATCAAAAATTCAGTTTTTTTCCATTGAAAAGTTTGTGAACGGATGAAATATTTGATACGATAGCTTTTGAAAGCCATTATAAGTTTGGACTCGGAGGGTGAAAAATGGAACGTTTTACTCAAAATGTAGGAGAGAACATGATTTCTTATTTGGATCAGGGAATTGGTGAAACTGTCGTTTTAATACATGGATTTTGTGGTAACAACAAATATTGGAAATATATCGTTCCTCACCTAGCGAAAAGGAAAAGGGTTCTTACAGTTGATTTAAGAGGTCATGGTGACTCAAGTACACCGAAAGATAGCTGTGAAATTACCGATATGGCTAATGATATTGCGATATTATTGGAAGAATTGAACATTCATCGTGCAACACTAATTGGACATTCTTTAGGAGGCTATGTTAGTCTGGCATTTGCAGAAATGTTTCCTGAAAGATTAAAAAGCTTTGCTCTCGTTCATTCAACAGCATATCCAGATTCAGAAGAGGGAAAGCATAATCGTGATAAAGGCATTGAGAGAATTCAAGCAGAGGGTATCAAACCATTTGTAAATGATTTAATACCCAAATTGTTTTCTGATGAAAATAGAGAAACTCTTTCAAATTATGTAGATGATGTGAAAAAGATTGGTTATAAAACATCGAACTATGGAGCAATTGGAGCTCTTAAGGCAATGAAGAATCGACCTGACCGAAATCATGTTTTAAAAAATGTAGACGTACCTGTTTTAATCGTTGCTGGAAGGGAAGATAAGCTAGTCCCATTAGAACGGGCATTTTCAGTTGAAAGCTCATTAATTACTTCAGCTATCATAGAAGACTGTGGTCATATGTCAATGTTTGAACAGCCAGAAAAACTAGTCGAAGTTTTAGAAAACTTTCTTGAGAAATAAACGAAAGCCTCTTTAATAAGGGGCTTTTTGTTTATAGAATTCGTTAATTATCCGAAGATAAAATTTCATGATTTGCTAATTTGTTAGGATGATACGTTATTGGTTTAATTGTGCACGCTTAATAAACGACAATTCATCTTCAATCAGGCCGCAAATCCCACATTGAACTTTGTAATCAGGACCTGTGTATGGAACATGTAAAGGCCCTAGTAAAGCTTGATCAAGCTCCTCAACAACTTCACCAGTTTGTGGATGTAATTTAACAGACTTTGCTTGTTGTTCTATAATATTAAATCGTGAGCGATTTGTTTTGCAATTTGGACATAAATAAGGTGCTGTCATCGTTAGTTCCTCCCATAATTTCATTAAGCTTAGATAAATAGAAATTTTTAGGTTTTTATTTTATCTTGAACTTTTTGTAACAAAATTATTCATCTTATAAAGGTGAAATTGAAAAAACTAATTAATACAAGATATTCTTCTTAAGGACTTTGCTAAAAGTGGTTGAAGCAAATTTGGGAGATACAGACAGTGGAGTGCACTGGCATGTGTCGTAATTTACGCAGATTTTATGTGCACACAAGGATGCTCGCCATCCTTCTATAAAAGGTAGCGAGCATCTGATGCAAATTAAGATTATAGCATAAGTTCTTAAAAAAACGGCGAGGTAAAAAGAAAAGAGGTTAGAATTATAACGAAATAGGGGGGGTTAATTCGAAAATGATGTTTAAAAGTAAGCCTATTTGTTATCCATTTTTAATAGTTTGTGAAATAAAGAAATAAAATTCTCAATTTCCTTGTCAGTAAAGTCATTGAATTTTTCCAATAAAAAATTAGTTTTCTTTTTTTCAAATAACTCCAATTTTGCTTTTCCCTCATCAGTTAAATGCAAATCAACTATTCTTCTATCTTGAATGGAACGAATTCTTTTTATCCAGTTTTTTTCGATAAGAGAGTCAGTTACAGCAGTAATATGTGAGGCGGAAACATTTAACATTTTTGACAGATCTGATGATTTTTTTGAACCCTGTTCATATAGAGTTTTTAAGATGAAAAACTCATTTCGAGACATTTCATTTTCATATACTTCGTTCATTTCATTTCGAAGCACTTTATAAACATAACGCATCAATGATTCTAATTCATACATTTTATCCTGGCGACTAGACAATCTAACTTCCTCCGAACTATATATTCTTAAACAAGTGAATGATATGCACAATTAAAAGTAATAATTAGTTTACTCCTATTTTTAATTAATTTATCATTAATCCAAATTTTTTGCTAGATAAAATATTATGTAAGTAAACTTTTTCCTATTTAAGACAAAAAAATGTTACTGATAGTGTCAGGTTTAATAGGATTTCATTAAGATTAATTATAATCTATTTCATTTGCTTCCCAAAACGGTTTGCTTTTCATGATTTATTCCAATGCTATATAATAAAAATAATGATGATGTGGAGGATGATAAATAATGAATGATAAATATGAATTAGCAACATTTGCAGGAGGCTGTTTTTGGTGTATGGTACAACCTTTTGATGAGCTTCCTGGAATTGAGAGTGTTATATCAGGTTATACAGGTGGAGAAAAGGAAAATCCTACATATGAAGAAGTTTGCTCAGATACAACTGGACATGTAGAAGCAGTTCAAATTACCTTTCAACCAAATTTATTTCCATATGAAAAGCTACTTGAATTATTTTGGCAGCAAATTGATCCAACTGACGCCGGCGGCCAATTTTTTGACCGTGGTGAATCGTATCAAACAGTTATTTTTTATCATAATGAGCAGCAAAGAATACTTGCTGAACAATCCAAACAAGAATTAGAAGAAAGTGGTCGGTTTTCAAAACCAATTGTAACGAAAATTGTTGAAGCAAAACCATTTTATCCTGCTGAAGAGTATCATCAAGATTTTTATAAAAAAAGCACGGCTAGATATAAGCAATATCGTGCGGGATCTGGCAGAGATCGCTTTATTGAACAGCATTGGAAACAAAAAGATCAAAACAAACTTAAAAAGATATTAAATCCAATGCAATATGAGGTTACACAAAATAATGGAACTGAGCCTCCTTTTCATAATGAATATTGGAATCAGGATGAAGAAGGGATTTATGTAGATATCGTATCTGGAAAGCCGTTATTTAGTTCGAAAGATAAATACGATGCAGGTTGTGGGTGGCCAAGCTTTACTAAGCCAATTCAAGATTTTGAAATAGTTGAAAAAATCGATACAACCCATGGGATGATCCGAACTGAAGTAAGAAGTAAAACCGCAGATTCACATCTTGGACATGTCTTCAATGATGGACCTGGTCCAACTGGGTTAAGGTATTGTATTAACTCTGCTGCTTTAAAATTTATTCCAAAACGTGACCTTGAAAAAGAAGGTTATGGGAAATACCTACAATTATTTAACTGACATTGTTCCTTGTGTTTATTTTAATGAAGAAAAAATGATTGGGTAAATAAAGGTGAGGTAAATCTAATCTGACTGAAAATGGTGTACATTATTTGATGCTCTAATAATGTTGGATACTTTTTTAATGAAACCTTATCTATCTTATATATGAACCTTCTAAAAGGGTATTATTGAATGACTATAGTGATTGAAGAGTACTTAGAAAGATTATTTGAGTATTTATTAAATAAAACTATAAAATTAGGCAATTGCCCTATACCATTCACCCACTTCTAACATAACGTAAAGAGAAAACGAAATTTAAAAAATGAGGAGTGAATGATATGCATTGCTACTATGATCATCATTATGGATATCCATATGGAAACGTAGGCTATGGATTAGGAAATAGTTTTGTGTTAATTGTTGTTCTATTTATTTTGTTAATTATTGTTGGAGCAGCATATGTACATTAATCAGAAGCTGATTGAGTCCCTATAATGGGACTCTCAGATTGAAGACAAAAGGCATTTGGGAAAGCTTTCTTTCCCAAATGCCTTTTTGATTTTTGAATTTCTTCTTAGAATCTATCTTAAAAATAAGTGTAAATTGCCTATTATTCATATTTTTCATGCCATTTTTGGACTTACCCAAGTCCAATTGGCTAATTTCTTAAGATTTATTGCAGCAAAAGTTAGCATCGCCTGCATGGACAATTTTTTAAGTCCCCG